>JBIKTI010000518.1:0-3604 GCA_044348205.1 Phycisphaerales bacterium
ATCGTGCCAAATTGGAGTTCCCAGGCGAGATTCCTGGCCACAAATACCATTTAAGCACAAGCCAAGTCGTAGCGGTGCATAGAATACGTTGTTGGCGGTTCGTGAAAGTTGTTCAGCCATGGCGTCAAATGTAGAATAGGCTTGCTTTGCTTCGGCAGTTGTCTTTTGACAGTTCGCCTTGTCTGGAAATGGCCTCCATAATTCCTTAGAGCAGAGTTCCGGCGGATTGCCTGCTGGAAAGGTGCCGTCAAAAAGCACGACTGGAACGTGTTTATTGGCCAACGAATTGGCAAATGCTCTTAAATGTTCAAAGTAAACAGGGTTTGTTCTTTCCGAGTAGAAATAGTCGAGCAATGATTGTCCTACGAAGACGATGTCGCCGACCTTGGCGGAGGCGAGGATGTACTTCGCCGTGTCTTTGGTGTATTTGGTGCAGTCTACCTTGGAATCAAGTTTCTTGTTGATCAAGGCCTCTGGTAAAAAGGTGCATCCATCGCCCATGGTCAAATAGCGTACCTGCATTTCGGGAAATGCTTTCCTGGCGGCAACTAGATAGTTCCTGGCGTGACTGTCGCCAATCAGGTAGCCAACGGGTTTGCTGGTGGGCTTTGCCTCTTGGCCCAGGCATTCTTTCAGGAGCAAATCTGAATATCTCTTTTTTGCATGACAGTGTTCGATGTAGTTGTGGTTCTTGTCGCGCCACCAGGTTGATGTTAGGTTGGCATTCTTGGTGAGCACAAAGCCTGTGGCAAACTTTTGCTGGTAGATGGCAATGACGCTCAGGACGAGTGTTGTGGCACCGATTGTAAGAGCACCGAAGAGAAACGGAAAGAATGAATGTTTAAATTGCTGCTTTCGCAGTGGCTGCTCAATGCGAGAATAGGAAAGATTGGCTAGCAATAGCATCAATGCGACTTGCAATGGTGCCGACCACCAATGAATGCCAATCGACCAGCGACTCAGGGATAGAACTCCCCAGTGCCAAAGATAGAGGGAGTATGAAATCACGCCAATTTTAACGACTCTTTTGTTGGTGAAGATGCTGAACGCCGCCGTTCCATATTTGAGGCAAGCAAGCAAAATCGTGGAAAGAACCACGATCAAAATTGTTGCCGGCACAGCCCATGACGTCGGCAGGAACATCACGACAAACATGGCTGCGACCACCAGAAGTGGCGGTACCTTCTCGAGGGTTTGTTCAATCTTTGCCCGTTTCTGAAAACCGATGAATACCAAGCAGCCTGCTGCCATCTCCCAAAATCGGGGAGGCATCAGGAAATAAGCAGCGGGTTGATTAGTTTGATAAAGGAAAATAAAACTCGCCAGCGAAACCATCGTCAGGGCCCCGGTCCAGAAGAAAAGATTCCTCGCTCCATTCTGCGCCTGCCTGCCAAAACCTGAGAACCAGATCAAAAAGGGGAACAGCAAATAGAACTGTTCTTCCACTCCGAGAGACCATGTATGGGTGAAAGGGTTCAGTTCGGTGGATTCCGCAAAATAGTTTACGGACTGTTGAAAAAGGGACAGATTGGAAATGCCAAAAAGTGAAAATATCCCTGTTTTCAGTGCTGATCCTGGGTCTGGATTGACCAAGCTAATCAAGATACTTGTCGCCAATACGAAGGCGGCCAGTGCTGGCACCAGTCGCTTGATGCGGCGCTCATAAAAACCAGTGATGAAATCCCTGAAGCTCCGGCTTTGTCTGTTGGCGAGAGAGGAGGTGATCACATAGCCAGAGATTACAAAGAAAATATCAACGCCTAAGTATCCACTAGGCAATAAATCTTTGTTGAAATGATTGATGATGACTGCCGTGACGGCCAGGGCCCTGAGGCCATCGATCTCTGGCCTGTATGGGTTCTTCCTGTTCGGCGCGGCGCTGGTTGATGTTGGCGACTCTCCTCGCGATTCTTTCACTTTCCAAGTGGGCAAGCTGACAATCTTTTGACACTAGGTTGGGGTGGCTTTTATGTCAACTCAAGCTTGGTCAATGCAAGCAGCAGGCTCGTGGTGCATGATCCCCTTCCGCTCCCAGGCAGTGAGCGAATCCCGCCACAGCGCTCTCGCTGCGTCGCCCAGGCCCGTCACCGCGCCCATCGGCTGCCTGGGGCATCGTCGCCAAGCGCATCAGCCGCTTGAGTTGATTTGGCACGGGCCACCAGGGCCAGTGATCGAGCCATAGGATCGGCAGCCGGCGAGATTGCTGGTTGTGAAAAAGACCTATCCCGTCGGACAGCGGGGCAGCGTCTTGGAGCTTTTGTGCCACCGGCCAGCATCGCTCGGTCTGGGCTTCAGCGGCGCCCCAGCAGCAGCCGCCCCAGCAGCACCGAAACCATCAGCACCATGTAGGTGAGCCAGAGGTAGCCTCGCCTGGCCGCCAACCAGGCCAGCGGCGCCGGCAGTCGTGCCCCTGGTTCGCTGAGCCAGACGGTGAGCGCCACCAGGACCAGCAGGGGCAGGCCCAGGGCCAGCAGCAGGTCTGTGAACAGGCTCATGCGGGCAGGAACTTCAGAGCGACTCCGTTGTTGCAGTAGCGCTTGCCGGTGGGGCGCGGTCCGTCATTGAAGACGTGGCCCTGGTGGCCGCCACAGCGCCGGCAGTGGTACTCCGTGCGGGGCACGATCAGCTTGAAATCAGTGCGGGTGGCCACCCCACCGGGCAGCGCTTCCCAGAAGCTGGGCCAGCCGGTGCCGCTGTCGTACTTGTTGCGGGAGGAGAAGAGCGGCAGGGCGCAGCCGGCGCACACAAACGTCCCCGGCCGCTTCTCGCCATTGAGTGCACTGCTGAACGGTCGTTCGGTGCCTTCGCGCCGCAGCACCTCGAAGGCGGCAGGGCTCAGCCGGGCGCGCCACTGGGCCTCACTCAGGGACCAGGCCGGATCGCCGGCGGCCGCCGCCGCGTCCGCCTGGCCCCCCGGCAGGAAGGGGATGAGGGCGGCCCAGGGGGTGGCCAGGCCCAGGAGCCGATCGAGCACGGTGCGGCGATTGAGGGGGCCAGCCATGGGCGGGATCAGCGCACCCAGCCGGCCGAGAGCACCGTGGCCAGGCCGAGGAACAGGGCCAGCAGGGTCCAGGAGACGCGATTGAGGGTGGCCTCGGCTGAGCGGGCGCTCGTGAACATCGAGCCGCCACTGGCCGCCAGGCCACCCATTCCGTCGCCCTTCGGGCTGTGCAGCAACACGGAAAGGATCAGCAGTGCGCCGCTGATCATCCACAGAACCGAAAGGGTTGTCTTGATCATCGCTTCAGGCTACCCCGCCCCATTGCTGGCCCGCAGCCGCTCGGCCACCCCGGGCAGCTGGGCCAGCACGGCGTTCCAGAGATCCACCGGCAGATCCTGCCGCAGCTCCTGGAGCAGGCCGGCCAGGTGGTCCAGCGGCTCAGCCCCCTCCGGTGGGGGCGTCTCGCCCAGCAGCACCTCCCCGGCGTAGGCCAGCAGCAGGTGGGCCGAGGGATCCGGCAGGTGGCGGGCCTGCAGACGCGTGGCCTCCAGCACCGCTCGACCCAGCTGGGTGGAGGAGAGGGTGTCGGGATGGCGGCGCGTCTGGGCCTGGAGGATATCCAGGGCGCCGATCCGGCCGGGCGCGGCGCGGAAGGCGCGGATC
>JBIKTI010000333.1:0-3602 GCA_044348205.1 Phycisphaerales bacterium
CGTTGGCGCTGTCGTCGTCGCTGCGCCTGCTCCGGTCGCCACTGGATCGCCCTCTTCGGTCACGGGCGCATCGCTTGGGACGAACTCGGGCGCGGGAGTCGTGGTGGGTTCGGTCGTCGTGGGTTCGGTCGTCGTGGGTTCGGTCGTCGTGGGTTCTGTCGTCTCCGCTGCGACCGCGCGCGTCACCGCGCTCGCGCTCACCCAACCCGTCATCTTCGGACCCAGCGCGACCTTGTAGTAGGTGTCGCGCTGTCCCTTCACTTCGCCGAGAAGCGGAACCTCGTCGTTCGCAACGAGGAAGCCGATCGCCTTCCAGCTGCTCTCCGGGCTCCAGTCGGCCTCCGCGTTCGGCGCGCTCACCTGCGCGCGCGATGCCACGCGCAGCGTGCCGCCATCGGCGCTCGGCGTGATGCCAGGACCAGCCTGCACATAGCCAAACCAGCCGTTGAAGGCATCGCCCGAGAGTTCGACGGCGACCCAGCCGACCTGCTCCTCGACGACGCGCACGGTCGTTCCCTGGCGAAGTCCGCCGAAGGCGTAGCCGCTGTCGACGCTCGGTGCGGCGCGCACAAGCGTCGACTCGACGGTGACGGTCGCGTCGTACGCGGCACGCGAAGTCTGGCGCGCCTCGGGCGTCGGCCGCGTGGGCGTGGGCGTTGATTGGGCGAGCGCCGCGGAGGCGAGCGCGAGAGGAATGAGGACGGCAGCCGCGCCAGTGGCGGCGAACACGGCGGAAACACTGCGGTTCATGGCGGGGATCGTATCGAAATGACTCGCGCGTGGGCGGCGGGAAATCGTAGGTTTTCCGCAGCGCCATCCAAATCCCCGCGCCTCGGAGGGGCCGCGCGATCGCCGCTACCATCCGCGCTCCATGTCGCCTTCCGCCCGCGCGCTCCGTCCGTTCGTCCGAGCCTCGCTCACGGCACTCGCCTCGATCGCCGCGCTTGCGCCGACCGCCTGCAAGTCGCCGCTTGCAACCCCAGTCGAATACCCGAGTTCGGAGCGGCTTTCCGCGCTGATCAAGTCGGGCGCGGAACGGCAGGTCGCGGGCGTCGAGGCTGCACCCGCCCAGGCCGCGGGCCCGACGGAGAGTGCCATCGACCGCATGCTCGCCGCGCGGCGCGACGAACTTCGCGCGATGGGTCCGCAGTCGGCCGCGCTCGGCTCGACGATCTCGGGCACGGTGCCGCTCACGGGCGAGACGCCCGCCCGCGTCCTGCTCACGCTCGAGAACGCCGTCCTCGCGGCCGTGCGCAACAACCTCGACCTCGAGACGGCGCGTATCGGGAAGTCGATCACGGCGGCCGACATAGAGCGCGCGGAGGCAGCGTTCGACTGGGTCGTCGGCGCAGGCGCGGGCTTCGACCGCATCGACCAGCCGTCGGTCGGCATCCTCTTCCCTGGCTCTGGGTCGGGTTCGACGGTGATCCCGAATGTCACGAACCAGCGCAACTGGTCGTTCGACGCGGGCGTCTCCCGCGCGCTCGAATCGGGCGGCACGCTCTCGCTCACTGCGCGCTCGTCGCGCATCGACAACCTCGACAGCGACCTCTACACGCCCGATCCCGCGTGGTCGAGCGCGGTCGCGCTCGGTTTCACGCAGCCGCTCCTGCGCGGATTCGGCACGGAGACGGCGCTCGCCGAGATCCGCCTCGCGCAGAACCGCGACCGCATCGCCCGCGAGGCGCTGCGCGCGCAGCTTCTCGACATCGTCGCGCGCACCGAGCAGGCCTACTGGGCGCTCGTGAGCGCGCGCGCGCGGCTCGTCAGCGCGGAGTGGCTCGTCACGGTCGGCGAGGAGGTGCGCGATGTCCTCGCGAAGCGCCGCGAGTTCGACGCCACGCTCGCCGAGTACGCGAACGCGGTCGCCACGGTCGAGGCGCGCAAGTCGGTCGTCCTCGAGTCGCGCCGCCGCCTCAGCGAGGCGGGCAACGCGCTCAAGGCGATCATCAACGACCCAGCGCTTCCGCTCGGCGGCGAGGCCGATGTCGTTCCGGCGGACGCGCCGAGCGACGCCCCGTTCACGGCGGACCTGCGCAAGGTGATCGAGACGGCGATCGCGCGCGCGCCGTCGATCCAGCAGGCGCTCGTCGCCATCGACAGCGCCTCGGTCGGCGTGGCCGTGGCCGATGACGGCCGCCTGCCGCAGCTTGATCTCGCAGCGGAGATCTCGTGGTTCGGGCTGCGCGACGACTTCGGCGACAGCTACTCCGACATCGCCGCGGGCGACTTCGTGAACTACGCAGCGGGGCTCCGCTTCAGCCAGGCGCTCGGGAACCGCGCCGCCGAGAGCGCCTATCGCCAGGCGCGCCTGCGCCGCGCGCAGAGCGCGGTCGACTACGAGCGCGCTGTCCAGTCGACGGTGCTCGCCGTCAAGAACGCGCTCACCGACTGCGTGTCGTACCGCCAGCTCGTCGAGCAGAACCGCGTCTTCCGCCTCGCGCAGGCTGAGAACCTGCGCGCGCTCCTCGTCGACGAGAAGACGCTCGCGGCGCTGACGCCGGAGTTCCTGCAGCTCAAGTTCCAGCTGCAGAACGGGCTCGCGCTTGCGGAAGACCAGTACTTCGCGTCGCTCGTCGGATACCAGAACGCGCTCGCCGAGCTCTCGCGCGCGATGGGCACGGGGCTCGAGGCGAAGCGGATCGAGATCGACGAGACGCCGACGACGACCGACGAGTGAACGAGACGCGACGGGCCGTGGACGACGCGAGGTGAATGACGCGCGCGTTCAGTTCCGCTGCGACGGCCGTCGCGCGGTCGCGCGGCGCAGCCTGTCGCGCACGGCGTCCCACAGCGCGCCCTTGTCGCTCGGCGGCACGATCAGGATGCGCGGCGCGCCCGAGGCGTCGGCGCGGCGCATCATCGCGTAGAGCATCTGCGCATAGGCGCTCGCGTGCCGGGGAAGCGCGAAGAGCTCGTGCGGCGCGTCGACAGGCGTGCCCACGAAGGCAAGCACCGCGACGGGCGACGGCTCCGACCTGAGCCGCGCCGCAAGCGCGCCTTCCTCGACGAGTTCCGCGGGCGTGTGCGGCGCATAGTGCGACGGGCTCGTGCCGGGGCTTGCGCCCTGGATGCCCGGATCCGTCACGAAGACCTGCGTTCCCAGCGTCTCCTCGAGTTCCGCGGCGTCGACTGCGCCGAGCCGCAGCACCGTTGCCCGCGCGCGGGAGAGATCGATCACGGTCGACTCGAGGCCGACCTCGCACGGTCCGCCGTCGAGGACGGGAAGCGTCGGCTCATCAGGGAACTCCTCGCACACATGCGCCGCGGTCGTCGGCGAGATGTGGCCCGAGCGGTTCGCGCTCGGGGCAGAGATCGGCCCGCCGAAGGCCTCGATGAGCGCGCGGGCCACGGGGTGCGACGGCGCGCGCACGGCGACGGTGGTGCGTCCGCCGACGCTCGAGGCGCAGATCTCGCTGCGGCGCGGCAGGATGATCGCAAGCGGCCCGGGCCAGAAGGCCTCCGCCAGCTTCTGCGCACGGACATCCCAGCCGATCACGGTGCGCTTCGCCATCGCCGCGTCGAGGACATGCGCGATGAGCGGGTTCGACGAGGGGCGCTGCTTGAGGCGGTAGACCTCGGCGACCGCGGGCTCGCTCGTC
>JBIKTI010000334.1:0-3600 GCA_044348205.1 Phycisphaerales bacterium
CCGCAGTCGGGGGGCCGCGACCGTCTACACTGCGCGGCCTATGGCCAAGAAGAAGTCCCCCGCGAAGTCCCCCGCCGCCGCGCTGCTCGGCATCGAGCTCGCAGAGTACGCGACGCGTCGTGAACATGTGCTGAAGACCCTGAAGGACTCTGTCGCGGTCGTCTTCGCGGGCGACATGGACGCGAGCCTCCACGGCGATTTCCGCGCGCATCCGCACTTTCAGTATCTGACGGGCATCGTCGACGAGGCGGGCGCGGTGCTCCTCCTCGACCCGCTGAACCCGGTCGAGGCGCGCCGCGTCATCCTCTTCCTCAAGCCGCTCAACCCAGAGCTCGAGAAGTGGGACGGCTTCCGCGAGGAGATCTCGTCGAAGCTGAAGGCGAAGTACGGCGTCGGCACGATCATGCGCACGACCGCGTTCGCGCGGTTCCTGCTCGAGGCGACGAAGCGCGCGAAGCGGTTCGCGCTGCTTCACCCGCTCGCTGCGCACACGGCGCCCGTGTCGCCCGACCTCGATGTCTTCCGGAAGAGCGCAGAGCGCATCCCGGGCTCGTCGTTCGTCGATCACACGCAGCTGCTCGCGGTCATGCGCGCCGCGAAGTCGCCGTCCGAGCTCGCGCTCATGCAGCGCGCCGCCGACATCACCGCGAAGGGCTACGACGCCGTTCTGCGCGGCCTCAAGCCGGGCATCACCGAGTTCGATGTGCAGGAGCTCGCCGAGCACGGCTACCGCACGAACGGCGCGCGCAAGCCGGCCTACGGCACGATCGCGGGCGGCGCGTTCAACGCGACGGTGCTCCACTACCACGCGAACCGCGAGCCGCTGAAGGACGGGGATGTGATCCTCATCGATTCAGGCGCCGAGTACATGGGCTACGCGTGCGATGTGACGCGCACCTTCCCCGTGAACGGCAAGTTCACGCCGCGCCAGCGCGAGATCTACGAGATCGTGCTCGACGCGCAGCTCGCTGCGATCGCCGCGACCAAGGCGGGCACGACCTTCGCCGCGATCGACAAGGCCGCGCGCGATGTGATCACGAAGGCGGGCTACGGCGACGCGTACTTCCACGGCACGGGCCACCACCTCGGCCTCGAGGTGCACGACATCACGCCCGAAGGGCCCGTCCCCGAGAACGCGGTCATCACCATCGAGCCAGGCATCTACCTGCCGAACGAGAACTTCGGCATCCGCATCGAGGACGACATCCTCGTCACCAGGAAGGCGGGTGGCGTGAACCTCACCTCGGCGATCCCGAAGACGGTGGCCGAGATCGAGCGGGCGATGCGCGGGTGAGCGGCGCGCAGACGAGACGATCGTCGACCGCGGGCGACTTCACCGAAACCTGACGATTCACACACGCTTCGCGCGTGCTGCGGGCGCGACATTCCCCGCGATGCATGGAGGCATCGGCTCCCTCTCTACGAACCCCGCGGCCCCGCTCGGCCGCGTTCTGGTCCTCACGGGATCGATCGGCTCGGGCCACACGCGCGCCGCGATGGCCGTGCGCGAGGCCATGTTGCGCAGCCGTGCGGCCGACACTGCGGAAGTGGTCGATGTGCTCGAGCACGCGGCGCCCGCCTTCCGCGCGATCTACCGCGACGCCTACATCGCGCTCATCGAGCGCGCGCCCGGGATGGTCGGCTGGCTCTACCGCTCGAGCGACACCACGCGCGGTGGCGACGCGCGGCGGCGCATCCAGCGCCTTGCGCTTGCGCGCATGCGCAGGCTCATCGCGGACGAGCGCCCCGACACCATCGTGTGCACGCACTTTCTCGCGTCGGAGCTCGTGAGCGGAATGGTCGAGCGCGGCGAATGGCGCGGCACCCTCGCTGTCGTCGTCACAGATCTCGACGCGCACGCGATGTGGGCCGTCTGCCCGCGCGCCGACCGCTGGTTCGTGGCCATGGACGAGACGACCGAGATCCTCGTCGGCAAGGGCGTGCCGCGCGAGCGGATCGCAGTGACGGGAATCCCCATCCTCGGCGCGTTTGCTGCGCCCCTACCCGAGCGGGGATCGATCCGCGACGCACTTGGGCTCTCGGCCACAGGCCCGATGCTGCTCGTCTCGGGCGGCGGCGTGGGCGTCTCGAACCTGTCTGGAACGCTGCGGCAGATCCTCGGCATCGACCACGAGTGCTCTGCCGCGCTTGTCTGCGGCCGAAACGAGGCGCTGCGCCAGGAGGCGGAGCGCATCGTGGCGGAGCACGGCGGGGCTTCGGGCGTGCGCTGCGCCGTGCTCGGCTTCACCGACCGCATGCACGAGCTCATGCATGCAGCGGACCTCGCGATCGGAAAGCCCGGCGGCCTCACCTCGAGCGAGGCGCTCGCCATGGGACTTCCGATGGCGATCCTCCATCCCGTGCCCGGCCAGGAGGAGCGCAACAGCGATCATCTGCTCGAGTGGGGCGTGGCCGTGCGGCTGAACTCGCCCGAGACAGTGGGCTGGCGGCTGCGCGCGCTGCTTGCGGACCGAGACAGGCTCCGCGCCATGCGGGACGCCGCGCTGAAGCGGGCACGACCGCTCGCGGCCGACGCGGTCGTCGAGAACCTTCGCCGCCTGCGGCTCGGCGAGCCCGCGGCGGAGTCGCTCGCGCCGCTCACTCAGGGAAGAACTCGGTCAGCACGAGCAGGAAGAGCGACCAGACCACAGGCACCGCGCTGATGGCGATGGCGGCCGTGGCCAGGAACCGCCCGGCGCTGCGTCGGAGCCGCGCCAGGATCTCGCACGCGACGATCACCCACATCATGAGCGCGAACTTGAACGCAATGGCGCCGTGCATGCCCCATGCGTCGATCACGACCGCCGCGACGGGGTTCACCTCGATGCCTCCGCGCGAGAGGATCTTCCAAGTGAGCATGATGTCGAGGCTCGAGATGAAGATCACCCAGACATAGGTGTTCTGGAAGTGCATCTCGGGGCTGCGCACGAAGCCGAGCGGATCACGCGCGAACGCAGCGCCGCACTCGGGGCAGCGGTCGGGGCGCTTCACGGCGTGCCTGTCCATCGTGTAGCCGCACTTCCCGCACCTGCCGTACTTCTCGCGGCGATGCCTGCGGATCGCGAGCGGCAACGCGATCGCGGCCCACACCACGCTTCCCCAGAAGACGATGTTGCCGACGATGCCGAGCCAGCGCGGCCTGAGCGGGACGAAGACGAAGTCGTCCTGCATGAGCCCGAGGCTCCACGCTCCCCGCGCCTCCGCGACGACATCGGGCGAATCGCGGTTCTGCAGCGTTCGGAACCACGCCTCGCCCGAGAATGCGCGGAACGGCCAGCCGACGAGCAGCGTGTCGATGCGCGACCAGGCGCCGAGCTCGCCGTCGGGCGGCGCGACCACGACCGCTGCGGGCGGCGCTCGCTTCGCAGGCACGAGCGAGGACTCGTCGCGATACTCGAGGAGCGGCCCGACGGGCCAGTACCCGTCGTCGGTCGGCACAGCGGAATAGCGCTCCGTCAGCGCGGAACGCTGCAGCTCGAGCGCTGGAAGTCGATGCAGCTCCGCGGCCGCGCTCCTCTCGGGACCAGCGGCAAACCAAGTGCGCATGCGTTCCTCGCCGAAGCCCTCGCCGCGCGTCACGGCCAGCAGCGGCAGCGCCCA
>JBIKTI010000335.1:0-3599 GCA_044348205.1 Phycisphaerales bacterium
CGCGCTCGTTGAGGCGCTTCACCCGCGCGAAGTAGGGCGGCGGCGCCGCGTTTCCGTCGAGCACCGCGCCCTCGAAGTCGCCGCCAGCGGCCTGCGCGCGCATGGCGCGGTTGATGACGCGCTCGATCCCGATCGTGGTCGCGGGAAGGTTGCAGATCGACTTGCCGCAGGCGCTGCCTGCGCCGTGGCCAGGAAGCACCTGCGTCTCCGCGGGAAGGTCGTCGATCGAGGCAAGCGACGACTGCAGCTGCTCGACCGCCTCCTTGAGCGAGAGCCCGTCCGTCGCGAAGGCGCCGAGGTCGGGCCGTCCGACATCGCCCGCGAAGAGGAAGTCTCCCGAGAAGAGAAGCCGCGTCTGCGAACCAGGGCGCACGAGCTCGAAGCACAGGCTCTCGCGCGTGTGGCCAGGGGTGTGGCGCGCGTGGAACTCGAGCGATCCGACGCGGAAGACCGCGCCCGCGCGCACGGCCTCGATGTGCGCTCCCGCTGCGAGCGGCGCCTTCGTCGTCCACTCCTGCGCGGGTCCCTCGGCCGACACGAAGGCCGTCACGGGGTGGTGCGCGAGGAACCCGCACACCCCGCTCACGAAGTCGGCGTGCACATGGGTCTCGGCCACGGCCACGATGCGCAGGTTCTCCTCCGCCGCGATCGCGAGGTAGCGGTCGATGTCGCAGGCGGGGTCGATGAGGATCGCCTCGCGGGTCGCTGGGCAACCGACGAGGTACGCGGCCTGCGCCAAGGTGGCGTCGAAGATCCGGCGGAGAATCACGCTGCGAGTCTACCTCCTGCGGGTGCCCGTGTGCGCGGCTACATTCCCGCGATGGCCGCGAGGCGCAGCAAGGTCACACCATCGAGCGACGAGAGCGCGCGGCAGCCGAGGCCCGCCGCGTCGGGCGCGCCCATCGGCGACAGGCTTCTCGCACAGTTCGCGCGCATGCTGCACGAGGCGGGTGCGCCCGCGCAGCGGCTCGAGGGCCTCGTCGGCGCGTGCGCGGATCGGCTCGGCGTGCGCGCATCGATCTTCTCGCTGCCGACCTGGATCCACATCGCGGTCGACCGCGGCGACGGTCAGCGCGCGGTCAGCATCCGCGTCGATCCTGGTGCTCCGAAGCTCGCGCTTCTCGAGGCGACCTACGCGATCTCGAACCGCTTCCTCGCTGGTGCGATCGATGCCCGCTCCGCGCTCGACGCGCTCGAAAAGCTCGAGGCGAGCCTGAAGCGCCCGCCCGTGCCCGCGTTCGTGCTCGGCTACGCGCTCTTCAGCGCGGGCGCCGCGCGCTTCCTCGGCGGCGGCGTCGAGGAGATGCTCGTGTCGTTCCCCGTCGGGGCGCTCGTCGCGTTCTCGTTGGCGCTCGCGCGCGGGCGGCGCGAGCGCGAGCTCCTCTCCGAGTTCGGCGGCGCCCTCGTGGCCACGGTCGCGGCCGCGCTCGCCGTGATGTTCGCGGGCTGGGCGGGGCACTCCGCGTCGCTTCCGATCGTCTCGCTCGCGGGGCTCGTCACGCTTCTTCCCGGCCTCTCGCTCGCGACCGCGATGAGCGAGCTCTCGACGCGTCACCTTGCGTGCGGTTCCGCGCGTCTGATCGGCGCGATCTCCACGCTCGCCGTGGTCGGCATCGGCGCAGCGCTTGGGCAGGCGGTGGTGCGTCGGCTCGGCGTCGTTCCCGCGGAGTCGCTGCTGCCCGAGGCCGCCGCATCAGGTGCGCTCGACCCGCTCACCACCATCGCGCTCGTCGCCTTCTCGGGCGGCCTCGCGCTCATCTTCCAGAGCAGGCTCTCGCGCGCGCCTGTCGTGCTCCTCGCCTGCGTCCTCGGCTGGAGCGCAGCGCAGTTCGGGCGCGCCACCGTGGGGGTCCAGTTCGCGCCCTTCATGGCGGCGCTCCTCGTCGCGGGCGCGGCGGCGCTCCATGCGCGGTGGCGAAGCGAGGCTGCGCTCGCGCTCCTCCTTCCAGGCCTCAGCTTCCTGCTTCCTGGGTCGATCGGCTTCCGCGGCGTGCAGGGCGTCCTCGCGAGCGACACAGCGGGCGGCATCGAGACGACCGTGTCTGCGCTCGCCGTCGCAGCATCGATCGCCGCGGGAATCCTCGTCGCGAACGCGCTGGTGCCGCCGAAGCGGCACCTGTGACTCGCGGCCTACGCGAAGATCTCCTTCACCACGCGGCCATGCACATCGGTGAGGCTGTGGTCGCGGCCGCCGTGGCGGAAGGTCAGCATCTCGTGATCGATCCCCATGAGCGCGAGGATCGTGGCGTGGAGGTCGTGGACATCGCACTTGTCGACCGCTGCGTAGTAGCCGTAGTCGTCTGTCTCGCCGAAGCTGAAGCCCGCCTTCACGCCGCCGCCCGCCATGAACATGGTGAACCCATGCGGGTTGTGGTCGCGGCCGTCGCCGTCCTGCGCGGTCGGCGTGCGGCCGAACTCGCCGCCCCAGAGGACGAGCGTGTCCTCGAGCATGCCGTGGCTCTTCAGGTCGCGGATCAGGCCCGCGATCGGCTTGTCGACCTCGGCCGCGTTGTTCGAGTGGCCGTCGCGGAGGCCGCCGTGCTGGTCCCACTTGTAGCTGTGCGTGCACTGGATGAAGCGCACGCCCGCCTGCGCGAAGCGCCGCGCGAGCAGGCACTGGCGGCCGAAGTTGTCGGTCTTCGGTTCGTCGATCCCGTAGAGGGCCTTCGTCGCACCGCTCTCGCCCGAGAGATCCATCACGGCGGGCGCCGTCGACTGCATGCGGTAGGCGAGCTCGAAGCTCGCGATGCGGCCCTCGAGCATGCCGTCCGCGCCAGCACGCTCCATGTGGCGCGCGTTCAGGGCCTGCAGGTAGTCGAGCTCCTTGCGCTGGATGTCGCGCGGGAGGCCCGCGAGCATGTGCTCGAACTGCGCCTGCGACGCGGGCACGCCAGCATGGCCGATCGGCGTGCCGTGGGTCCACGCGGGCAGGAACGAGCTCGAGAAGTTGTTCACGCCGCCATGGCCGAGCGTGGGGCAGATCGTGATGAACGCAGGGAGATCCGCGTTCTCCGTGCCGAGGCCGTACGACACCCACGAGCCCATCGACGGGCGGATGAAGGTGTCTGTGCCCGTGTGGATCTTCAGGAGCGCGCCGCCGTGCGCGGGGTTCGAGCCGTGCAGGCTCTTGATGAAGCAGAGGTCGTCGACCACGCCCGCGACATGCGGGAAGAGGTCGCTCACCCACGCGCCCGACTGGCCGTACTGTCGGAACTTCCATGGGCTCGCGAGGAGGTTTCCCGTCTGCGCGAACTGGACGCGCGGCTTCGCGAAGGGAAGCGGCTTGCCGTGGTCGCGCGCAAGCAGCGGCTTGTAGTCGAAGGTGTCGACCTGCGACGGGCCTCCGTGCATGAAGAGGAAGATCACGCGCTTGGCGCGCGGCTGGAAGTGCGGCGCCTCCAGCACGCCTTTCGAGCCCTGCGCCTCGCGCGCGAGCATGCCCGCGAACGCAAGCGAGCCGAAGCCCGCGCAGAGGCTCGCGAGCGCCTCGCGGCGCGACATCGGGTTGTTGCGGTTGTTGCAGAGCATGTGCGTCCTCGGTCGCGCGCGCGGCGCGCTACTCCATCGTGAGAAATTCGTTGCTTGCGAGAAGCGCGTGG
>JBIKTI010000336.1:0-3596 GCA_044348205.1 Phycisphaerales bacterium
GCCCTTGGACGAAGTCCAAGGAACTGGTGGTGTCAGCCTTCGACTCCGACGCGCGTCGTTCAGCAGACTGAAGTCTGCTGGCACACTTGGTTGGGGACTCCGACGATCTGAATCGTGCGACACGAAAATCAGGGGTGCCCGCATGCTTCAGCATGCGGAACGGGTGATGCCAGCCTTCCACGACGCGCCGCGTCAGCGCCGGCGGCGGCCCATCGCCAGCAGTCCGACGAGCGACGCGGCGAACGCGGGTGGGGCGGGGATGTTCACCGTGAAGATCAGCATCTCGCCCGCGCCAGAGCCAGGCCGAAGCGGGTCGGCCACGCCCGGCGTGTTCCGCCAGATCCAGCGCGCGTCCGTGGTGATTCCCGCGATCACGCCCCATGGCGCGACGCCGTTGCTCTCGCCGACATAGGTTGGCTCCCACGCGCTCAGGCCGTCCGCAGCGGCGATGTGCGCCTCGATCTCCGAGACGAGCGGATGCGGTGCGCCCGTGTTGCGGTCGGTGTTCGTCGCGTAGACGCTCCAGCGCGGGTCGCCTGTCAGGAGCGTGCCGAGCGATGGAGACGAGAACTGCGCGAGAAGACCTTGCGCGACCGAGTTGTCCGACCACGCCGCGATGTAGATCTGCTCGGTGGCCTCGAAGCTCCAGGTCTCGGCGATCGACCAGTTGAAGGTGCCTGGATTCCCCGCGAAGCCCGTCTCGTTTCCGCCGATGGAGCTGAAGGTCGAACCCTCGCGCGTGAAGATCGCGTAGTGGTTGTCGCAGGTGATCGTGGTGGTGACGAGCTCCGCATGCGCCGATGGCGTGGCGATGAGAAAGAGCGCGGCGAGCGGATGCAGGACCTCGCGCACGATGGTGCGCGCGTGCCTCGGATGGGCGATGGACATCTGTTTCCCTCTTTGGTTGTGCGTCGGCCGTGCGGCTCGCATGGCTCGATGCCACGAGGGTGGCACGGATCCTGCGGCTTGCAACGACTGCTCAGCCCGCTCAAGGCGGATAGGGCCCGACAGCGTCAACCTATGCCGTCTGTTCCGTCTCTGCGGCCTCTGCCGTCACGCAGCGCCTACTCGTCGCTCGCCTCGCGCCCCGCTGGCGCGTCGGCCGCGCGGTCCCTGAGCTCGCGGCCGCGCGCAGCGACGGAGTCGTAGATCGACGCGAGCAGGCCAACGAGCGGGAACTTGCCCTGCAGGGGCGACTGCCCGAGCCTCCGCAGCAGCGCGTGCGGGGCGAACGGCTCTGTCTCGTCAGAGAGCCCGTCGATCTGCCTTCCAGGCCGCCAGAAGCTGTCGAGGCATCGCTCGAGCGGCTGCGCTTCGGGCGCACGCTCGACGGCGGGCGGCGTCGAGTGGGCGCGCGCGATGCCACGGGTGGCGATGGCGCGCGCTTCCTGAAGCCGCTCGAGGAGCCGCTGTCCGTCGAGGCCGCGCAGCGTGAAGGCGAGAAGCGGGTCGGCCGAGAGGCGCTCGGTGACGAGCGCGCCGACGCAGCCGATGTGCTTGCACGGCTTCGGCAGGTCGCAGGTGCAGGTGCGCGTCACGGACGAAGGATCCGTCGGCACAAGCTGCTGCCCGAGCGACACGAACGGCTGCTCGACGAGCGGCGGCATCTCGCCCGCGAGAAGCTTTGCCGAATAGACAGCCTCGCGCGCCATGATGGCGACCACGCGGTCCCAGTCCGCCGCGGAGATCACGACGGGCGCGATGCGCACGCTGTAGGGCCGCGACGCGCGCCCCTGCACGACCGCCTCGATGCCAGCGGGCGTGATCTGCAGCGACGCGACCTGCCCCGCGCGTGCATAGTCGAGCGCCTCCGCCTTCACGGCGTCGACGACGCCGTCGAGCAGGATCGCGCACCAGCCGTCCGCGGGCCACGAGAGGAGGTCGATGCCCTCGCGCCTGCGCAGGCGGATGCCGTTCTTCAGGCGGCGCGGCGTGTCGGGCCTGCGCATCTGCCGCACGCCCGGCCCCGAGTTGAAGGTCGAGTTGCGCGCGAACGGGTTCGGTGCCGCCGGCGCCGCTGCGGGCGCAGCATCGGAAGGAAGCGCAGCGGCCGCGGCGGCTGCCGCTGCAGCGTCCGCCGCGTTCGGCACGGTGTCGTCGGGAGCGCTCATTCGCCGTCCTCCAGCGTGTCCCTGCGAAGGGTGAGAAGGTCGCGCAGCTGGCCCGTCGACAGCTCGGTGAGCCACGACTCGCCTGAACCGATGATCTGCTGGGCGAGCTCCGTCTTCTGCTCGATCATCTGGTCGATGCGCTCCTCGAGCGTGCCTTCCGAGATCATCTTGTGCACATTCACAGTGCGGTGCTGGCCGATGCGGAAGGCGCGGTCTGTGGCCTGGTTCTCGACCGCTGGGTTCCACCATCTGTCGAAGTGGAAGACATGGTTCGCGGCCGTGAGGTTCAGGCCGACGCCACCGGCCTTGAGCGACAGGACGAAGATCGGGCACGCGGGGTCGTTCGACTGGAAGCGCTCGATGAGGTGCTCGCGCTTCGCCTGCGGCGTGCCGCCGTGGAGGAAGAGCGCCTCTGTGTCGAGCTCCTGCCGAAGCATCGCGACGAGGAGATGCCCCATCTGGCGGTACTGCGTGAAGATGAGCGCACGGTCGCCCGCTGCGATCACTTCGTCGACCATCTCCATCATGCGCATCGCCTTGCCCGAGCGAGCGGAGAGCTTCTCGCCCGGCTTGAGCGTCGGAAGCGGCACAGCGTCGTCGTCCGCGCCCTGTCTGAGGAAGTGCGCGGGGTGGTTGCAGACCTGCTTCAGCTTGACGAGCGCGGAGAGGACGAGGCCGCGGCGCTTCATGCCTTCCGCGTTGTCGACGCGGTTGAGCATGTCGCTGACGACCGAGTCGTAGAGCTGCGCCTGCTCGGCCGTGAGCGGCACATTCTGCCGCGTCTCGACGAGGGGCGGCAGGTCGGTGATGACGGTCGGGTCCGTCTTCAGGCGCCGCAGCACGAACGGACGGACGAGGCTCTTCAGCCTGTCGGCCTGGCGGCGGTCCTTGTGGCGCTCGATCGGCGCAGCGAAGCGCCTGCGGAAGTCGCCCTGCGTGCCGAGGTATCCAGGCGTGCAGAACTCGAGGATCGACCAGAGCTCGCTCAGGCGGTTCTCGACGGGCGTACCCGTGAGCGCGATGCGATGGCTCGTGCGCAGCGCGCGGATCGACGCAGTCTGCTTGGTCGGTGGATTCTTGATGTGCTGCGCCTCGTCGAGGGTGACGCGCCGCCAGTGGACGCGCTCGAGGCTCTCCTTGTCACGAACGACGAGCGCGTAGGTCGTCACGACGACATCGGACGAGAGCGCCGTCTCGACGAACTTCTCGCCGATCGGACGCTCGAGCCCGTGGTGGACATGCACCACGAGCTCTGGCGCGAAGCGGTGCAGCTCGCGGTTCCAGTTGCCGACGACCGACATCGGGCAGACGAGAAGCGTCGGCCCGACCACGCGGCCCTGCGCGCGCTGGCGCTCGTGCTGGAGCAGCGCGATCAGCTGCACGGTCTTGCCGAGGCCCATGTCGTCGGCGAGGCAGCCGCCGAGGCCGAAGCGGTCGAGGAACGCGAGCCACGAGAGGCCCTGCTGCTGGTACGGGCGCAGCGTG
>JBIKTI010000337.1:0-3592 GCA_044348205.1 Phycisphaerales bacterium
CGAGGCGGTCGACAGGAACTTCGCCGCCTGCGACTCCTCGATGCGCGCAAGGAGCGCCGTCGAGCCGACCTGTTGCGCGAGGCCGGGCTGCAGCGCCTGCAGCGACTGGAGCCGCGCGCGCGCCTCGAGCAGGCCGCTGGCGTCGTACTCGGGGCCGCGGAAGCCCGCGATCGACGCGTAGATCAGGCGCAGCCGCGCCTTCGTCACCTGCGGGCTGCGCGGATAGTTCTCGATGAAGAGGCGGTACGACTCCGCCGCCATCATCATCTCGCGGCGGTCGAAGTAGTAGTCGGAGAGCTCCATGCCGGCGCGCTCCGCCAGTTCGCTTCCGGGCAGGCGTTCCTGGATGCGGATGAGGAGCTCCTGCGCCTCTTCGCTCGCGTCGAGGACTCGCACGGTGCCGAAGAGCCGCTTCTTGAGGCCGCGCGCGTAGCTGCGGGCGATCTCGAACTCCCGCTCGAGCGCGGGAATGAAGACCTCGCTGCCTGGATAGCGGCGCGCGACCTCCTCGTAGTCGAAGAGCGCCTGGAACTCGTCGCCCTCGGCAAGCGTGGCGTCGCCGCGGACGAGCAGCGCGTCGGCGCGATAGGGCGACAGCGGCAGCCGCTCGAGAAAGGCGTTGGCCAGGTTCTTCGCCCGCGATGCCTCGCCGTTGACAAGCGCGCGCCGCGCAGCGAGGAGCTGCGCCTCCTCGCTCGAAGGGTCGATCTCCGCCGCGCGCGTCCATCGGTCGAGCGTGTCGAGCTCGTAGCGCTCCGCCTGCGCGAGAGCGGCGGGGGACGCGGCGAGCGCCGCGAAGGCCGCGAGGGCGCGGAGAGGACGAAGGAGCCTCGAGGGCGTGACAATGGCCATGGGCGCCGATGGTACGCGCGGACGGGAAGACCCTCAAACGCGACTTGCATCGGCCGATCGCATACGCTTCGCACCCGAGCGGCAGGCGCCGCGGAGTCCTCGATGGCCATCGCGGTCGTGTTCAACCCCATCTCAGGTTCGGGCCGCGCCGAGAGGTTCGCAAGCGGCCTGCGCGACGCGCTCGAACGCGAGGGCTGGATCATCGAGCTCGTTCCGACGGAGCGTGCCCCCGCCTCGGAGTGGCTCGAGCCCCACCTTCCCGGGAAGGACGCCGTGGTCGTCGTCGGTGGCGATGGAGCCGTCCGGCTCGTGGCGCCGGAGGCCGCGCGGGCGGGGGTGCCCCTGTGGCATGTGCCCTGTGGAACGGAGAACCTGTTCGCGCGCGCCTTCGGGATGTCGCGGAGCGCGGCGGAACTCTCTGCGGCGCTCCGCCGGCGCGCCACGCGCGAGATCGACCTCGCGGCCGTCGAGCGCGAGGGTGGCGCGCGCGACGACTTCGTCATCATGGCATCCGTCGGGTTCGACGCCGCCGTCGTGCACGCGCTCTCCGCGACCCGTCGCGGCGGGATCTCGCACCTGAGCTATGCGCGCCCGATCATCGCCTCGCTCGGCGCGTGGCGCCCAAGCCGCATCGCCTGGACGGTCGACGGCGAGCAGGAGGATCTCGGCGAGGGGATGGTGGTCGTCGGGAACCTGCCCAACTACGGCGCACGCCTCAACCCCGCTGCGGGAGCCGTGTGCGACGACGGCGAGCTGGACGCAGTGTTCATTCCCGCCCGCGCGGCGCTCGACCTGCTGCCGTGGGTCCCGCTCCTTTGGATGGGGCTGCATCGGCGTCATCCGCTGCTGCGCGAACGCCGCGGGCGCCGCATCGAGCTTCTGCTCTCCCCGCAGGCCGAACTCCAGCTCGACGGCGACGCAGCGCCAGGGGGGCAGGACGGACGCTTCGCCTTCTCCCTCTCGGAGCGAAGGCTGTCCGTGCTCGTTCCCGCCTGACGCTCGGCTGCTGCGGCTCGCGGACCTGCCCGCACGACCCGCGCCCGCGGCGCGATCCGACATTCCTCAGGAATTTGGTTCGAATCGAACGGCTCAAGTCCTGCGGCCCATCGCTCGAGCCTCAAGTCCTGCGCCGCTCGGGTCGATTCCGACGGGGAGCGGAGCGTCGCCCGACGCCGCTGTCCTGACGCAGACATTGCGGAAAACGATCGCTTGGAGGCAGACGCCATGGCGGACAAGAAGAGCGAAGGCGAGTCGGAGGAGACACCAAAGCCCAAGAAGGGCGGCGGACTCAAGTTCATCATCGTCGTGCTGGCGCTGCTCGGCATCGAGGGTGGCGTGCTCTTCTTCGTCTTCTCGTCTGGCAAGCCGCAGACGGTCGAGGCGACCGAGCCCGTCATCGTGGCGAACCCCGAGGACGAGAAGCTCGTGGAGCTGCTGGTCCTCGACGACCGCCTCGTGAACGACCGAACGGGCATCAGCTATCTCTACCAGACCGAGATCTATGTGAAGGTCCGCAAGAAGGACGAGGAGTGGGTGAAGGACGAGATCGAGCGCAGCAAGAACTCGCTGCGCGCCCAGCTCGGCGGCATCTGGCGCACCGCCGAGCCGACCCACTTCCAGGAGCCGCTCTTCGAAACCCTGACCCGCCGCGTCGAGACCGTGATGCGTGAGCGTTTCGACCACAAGTCGACCGACTCGAAGCCCGTCATCGACCGCTGCGTGCTGGTCGTCGGCACCGGTCTCCGCATCAACCGCTGACCGCCGGAGCCCCTCTCGAGGTCGCCCGGGCGCCCCGCCGCGCAGGATCTGCGCATGAAAGGCGGAAGGCGCGCGGAGGATTCTCTGCAGGCGCAAGCCTTGCGCGGCCGATCAAGGCCAGGCGCGGGGTGGGCCTGCAGGATGCAGGTCGCCGCGCACGGTCAGGGACCACCCGTCCCCGAGGCATCAGGCGGAGCCTGAGGAAGGCCTGAGATGGCAGACCCAAGCGACAACCCGTCAGGCAACGCCAGCAACGCAGGCTCCGCGGACGGCAAGGTTCCGACGCCCGTCGGCATGCCCGATTTCTCCAGCGGTCTGCCGCACTCGACGGATTCAAGCGGCATCGGCGTCCTCGGCGATGTGTCGCTTCAGGTCCGCATCGAGCTTGGTCGCACCAAGATGCTGGTCGAGGATGTGCTGAAGCTGAATCCCGACTCCGTCGTCGAGCTCGACAAGGCTGCAGGCGACCCCGTGGACATCTATGTGAACGGCCGGCGCATCGCGCGCGGCGAGGTGCTCGTCCTCAACGAGAACTTCTGCGTGCGCGTGAGCGAGATCCTCGAGCCCTACGAGTCGCACACCTGATCGGTCCGATCTCGCGCGGGGCGAGGAAGGCGGGCGGAGCCCGTCTGTTCGAAGCCAGGATGGCCCATGCTGAACACCCAGAAGAAGACCGTTGGACCTGCTGCCGCACTGCAACTGCGTGCGCGCTCGCGTTCTCTCGCCGCCGCGGCGCTCCTCGTGACGCTTGCGGTGGCCTTCGTCGCCGCGCGACCCGCTGCGGCCGCGTCGCCGCAGGGCGCTCCGATCACCAACCAGCCCGTCGACGCGACGAAGCGTCCAGAGGCGCCTGCGCCCGCTCCCACGCCCGCGCCCACTCCCACGCCCACTCCCACGCCCACTCCCACGCCCGCCGCGACGCCGAGCCTGGACGACGACGCGCGCACCGGCCCGCTCGCGCCGCCGCCCACGCGGCCGCTGG
>JBIKTI010000001.1:0-30179 GCA_044348205.1 Phycisphaerales bacterium
GTGCCACGCGGTCGACGCGCCCACGATTCCCGCGCCGACGACGACGACATGGCGCCCGCGCGACGCGGGAGCCGCCGCCGAGGTGAGAGCGTGGTGCGTGAAGGAACCTGGCGCGCCTGGATCGGACATGCCGCGCAGGGTAGCGCGGCCAAAAGAGCGCGGAGCGGACGCCGGCGCCAGGCCGACGCCCGCTCCGCGGGGCGCTTCGGGTCGGTCGAAATCAGCCCTTCTTGAGGGCGGCCTCGTACTCGGCGAGCACGGTGACCATCTCGTCCTTCATGCGGCCATCCGCGGACTTTGCGATCGCGGACTTCTGCAGCTCGATCGCGCGCACCGTGTTCCCCATGCGGAACTCGACGCGGGCGAGGGTGTCGAGGATCGATCCGTCGTTCTCCTTGGTCAGCTCGACCGCGCGCGAGGCGGCCTTGTGCGCGATCGCGAGGTTCGGCTCGGCGACGCCACCGCTTGGGTCGACGATCGTCCACGCGAGCGCGTTGAGCATCATGGCGTTGCCGTTTGCGTTCGCGAGGATCTCCTCCGCGATCGGCCACGCCTCTGCGGGCAGCTTCGCGGGGCCCGCGAGCACCTGGACGAGCGTCATGCGCAGGTCGTCGCTCGGCCGCTTCGCAAGCTGCTCGCGCAGCGCGGCGAGCACCTCTGTGTAGTCGCCGCTCTGGCGCGCGGCGCGCATCGCCATCGAGATCGCGCGGCGCGCCGCCTCTGCCTCGCGGCGCGTGCTGAACTCCGCCTTCGCGGCGTCGATGTCCCAGCTGCCCGCGACGATCTTCTCGAGGGGTGCATCCATCGACATCGGGTGGCCGATCCACGCGACGCGGCCTTCGCCGTCGACGATGAAGGTGCAGGGGATGCCCGACTGCCCTGCGGCCTCCATCCACGGACGGCTCATCTTCGCGCGGTCCCCGACATAGGCGACGCGGTAGCCCATGCCGTCGCCCTTGCCGTCGACGAACTCCTTCACCTTCGCGAACTTCGCTGCCTCGTCAGGGCCGCGCTCGCTTGCGGCGACGCCGACGAAGCGGACATCGGGGTACTTCGCCTGAAGCTCGGTGAGATGCGGGATGGCTGCGATGCACGGTCCGCACCAGGTCGCCCAGAACTCCATCACATGGACCTTGCCCGACTCGAGCGACTCGAAGGGGTCGCCCTTCGCCCAGCTGTCGACCGCGAACGCGGGCGCCTTGTCGCCGATTGAAAGCGGCGCGGGGGCAGCGGGGCGCTCCTGCGCTGCGGGCGACGCGGGAGCGATCTTCGTCGCAGGCACGGCGTCCTGCATCGGTGCGATCGGGAGGAGCGAGAGAACGGCCGCAAGCGAGAGCGTGGTCAGCATGGTCATGGTGCCTTTCGTGCTGTGTGCGAGCGCACACTGTACACGCGGCCACCGCGGGCGGAGCCTGTCTTTCGCGAGGTCTGTGCGAGGAAACGGCCGCAGCGCGGCGTCCGTTCAGCGCAGCGCGGCCTCGACCGTGTTGCGAAGAAGCATCGCCACGGTCATCGGCCCGACGCCACCCGGGACAGGGGAGAGATGACCCGCCACATCGCACACCTCGTCGAACGCGACATCGCCGACCGTCATCGACTTCCCGTCGGGGCCAGCGACTCGGTTGATTCCGACATCGATCACGACGGCGCCTGGCTTCACCATGTCGCCCGTGATGAGCCTCGGCACGCCCGCGGCAGCCACGAGAACATCCGCCGAGCGCGTGAGGTCTGCGATGCCGCGGGTGAACTTGTTGGTCGAGATCACCGTCGCCTCCGCGCGCATCAGGAGGACCGCGATCGGCTTTCCGACGATGTTCGACGCGCCCACGATGACGCAGCGCGCGCCGCGCAGCTCGACGCCCGTCGACTCGATCATCTCGACCGACGCGAGCGCGGTGCAGGGCACGAGGCTGCGTCGCCCATAGACGACATTGCCGATGTTCGCGGGGTTGACGCCCTCGACATCCTTCTCGGGCGCGATGAGCGACTGGATGCGCTCGACATCGACGCCCGCGGGAAGCGGGAGGTGCAGCATGATCGCGCGCACATCGTCTTCCGTGTTGAGAAGGAGGATGCGCCCCGCGATGTCGTCGTAGCCCGCGCCGTCGGGCAGGCGGTGGAGGCGGTAGTCGATGCCGACAGCGGCGCAGGTCTTCGCCTGGTTCTCCGCGTAGATCGCGGCCGCGCGGTCGCTGCCGACGAGCACGGCATCGAGCCGCACGGGTCGCCCCGCGGCCTTGATTCGCGCGACGAGGTTCTCGCGGACGCGCGCGCTGAGTTCCTTGCCGTCGATGACTCGCGCGGTCATCGCGCGCCTCCCGTGGCTCGCGCGTCGAACGCAGGCAGCGCGAGCTTCGCCAGCGCCTCTTCGTAGCGCGCGATCGTCGCAGCGACGACATCGGCGGGTAGCTCGGGGCCAGGCGCCTCCTTGTTCCACTTCTTCTCCGCGACGAGCCGCAGGAGATGGTTCCGCACGAACTGCTTGTCGTAGCTCTGCTGGTCGCGGCCGGCCGCATAGTCGTCCGCGGGCCAGTAGCGCGACGAATCGGGGGTCAGCACCTCGTCGACGAGGATGAGTTCGTCGGTCGCTGCGCCGTCGGCGCCAAGCGCGAAGCCGAACTCGAACTTCGTGTCCGCGAGGATCACGCCGCGGGAAAGCGCGTACTCCGAGGCCGTCGAGTAGATCGCGAGGGTGAACGCGCGGAGCCGCTCCATCAGCCCGCGCCCGACGAGCTCGCACGCGCGCTCGAACGGGATGTTCTCGTCGTGGCCCTCTTCGGCCTTCGTCGCGGGCGTGAAGATCGGCTCGGGCAGGCGCGCGCACTGGGTCAGGCCCGCGGGCAGCGGAATGCCGCACACCGTTCCCGACTGCTGATACTCGACCCAGCCGCTCCCCGCGAGGTAGCCGCGCGCCACGCACTCGATCGGCACGACCTTCGCCGCGCGGCACAGCATCGAGCGGCCCGCGAGCATGGCGCGGTCGGCGTCGGAGAGCCCCGCGACCGACGAGAGGTCTGTGCCGAGCACATGGTCGCCGACGAGCCCGCGCGTCCTGAGGAACGCGAACCACCCGAGGCTCATCGTGGTGAGGATCCGACCCTTCCCTGGAACGGGCGTCGGCATCACCACATCGAACGCGCTCAGCCGATCGGTCGCCACGATGAGGAGCGGCGACGCGGGGTCTGTCGCGGTGCGGTAGACATCGCGCACCTTCCCTTGGCGCCTGCCGGGAAGCTGGAAGTCGGTGCGGAAGACGCCCTCGCGCGAGGTCGTCGCCAATGGTGCCGCAGAACATGCAGGAATCGAAGAGGCCATCCGCAGGGAGAGTACACTTGAACAGGGCGCCGCGTGCCGCGGCAGAGTCCTGGCGACCGCGGGTCGTCGATGCGACGCTTTTTTCGCCTTCTCACGCCGTTCCTCACGCCTTCCCGCCATCCGCCGTCCGCTCCTGCGTTCCTTCTTCCCCCGTCGCCGTGCACCAGTTCCGCGTCCATGATCCGCTCGGCCCCGACCCGCGCGCGCCCGCCGCGCGCGGCGAAGGCGGCCAGCTGCAGTGGGACCTTTCCTCGTGCCACCTCCTCGGCCCCGACGGACGGCCCGCGCGCGGCGCGTTCAAGCAGGTGAACGGCTCGATCTACGCCCGCCCGGCGAACGACACCCCGATCGGCCTCGCGCTCGTGGTCGATGTCGGGCCGCGCGGGCGCATGATGCTCCAGACCTGCTTCCTCCCCGCGCGGGAGCGGCCGTACGAGCTCTTCCTCGAGATCGCGCGCTGGCTCATCAAGCAGTTCGTCGAGGACTGCGAGACCTGGCAGATGTGGAACCCCGCGCTCGCGCAGGACGCGATCGAGCTCTGGGAGCGCGCGCGCGCCTCGTTCCGCGAGGCCCTGCGCTGCGACGACCCCGTGGAGGCCGAGCACCTCGCGCGCCGCGCCGTGGCAGACGGCCTCGACGCAGGCGAGGCGCTCGCGGTCCATCACGCCGATCACCTCGTCTCGCGGCGCGCGCGCCGCAAGGCCGTCAGCGCGACCACGCTCGGCGTCTGCATCGACCCTGCGGTCGCGCCCAACGCCGCCAGCGTCGCAGCGCTGCGCCGCTTCGATGTCGCGTGCGTGCGGACGCCGTGGCGGCTCATCGAGCCCGTCGAGGGCAAGCTCGACTTCTCGCCCATCGATGCGTGGGTCAAGAGCTGCCTCGCCGAGCGGAAGCCCGTCGTGCTCGGGCCGTTCGTCGACTTCGGCACGACCGACGGCGAGCCGCACGCGCTGCCGCAGCATGTGCTTGCCGCGCGCGGCGACCCGAAGAGGATGCGAGAGCTCGTGTGGGCGCATGTGCGCGCGCTCGCAGCGCGCTACGCCCGCACGACCCCGCTCGTGATCGCCGCGAGCGGCGCCAACTGCGCGGGCTGGCACGACGAAGGCATCGACCGCATGGTCGACCTCACGCGCACTGCGGTCGCCGCAGTCCGCGATGCCGCGCGCGAGGCGAAGGTCATCGTCGAGCTCCAGTCGCCCGCCGCCGAGAGCTGGCGCGGCACGAAGGGGACTGCCTGGCCGACCTCGTTCCTGCAGCGGCTCGTCGCGGAGAACCTCAACCTCGCTGCCGCAGGCGTGCGCATCGTGCAGGGCGCTTCGGGCGACCCCGTGCGCGACCTGATGACGACCGCGGGTCTTCTCGACGGCTATGTCGGGCGCGAGCTCCCCGTCTTCGTCACGGGTTTCGGCGTCCCGAGCGCGGACGACGGCGCTGCGATCTCGTTCGCGCGCGGGGTGTGGACGCCGCGTCGGGCGAGCGGCGCGTCCACAGGCGCGTCCACCGAGCCTCCGCAGGACGATTCGCCGCCCAAGTGGTCGCAGCGCACGCAGGCCGAGTGGGGCGGGGCGCTCTTCTCGATCATCCTCGCGCGCACCTTCCTCGAGGGCGCGTGGTGGTCGCGGCTTCAGGACGCTCCAGATGGCCCGCGCGACGGCGTTCTCGACGCACAGGGGCAGCCGAAGCCCGTCTTCGCGCGGCTGTTGTCGATGCGTGAGCGGATCGAGCGCGACGCAAAGGCCGTGCAGTCGTCGAGGGCTGCGCGATGAGCGGCGGAGCGAACATGGCGAACGGGCATGCGCCTTCCTCCCGCGGCCCCGCATCGCTCGCTGGTTTTGCGGCGTGGGCGGTCGTCGGCATCGTCATCGCTGCGGCCGCGCTCGTCCGCGACGTCCCACGCGACGGGTCCCTGTTGCCTGCGCCGCGCGTCGCGCCGCCCATCCACCGCGTCGATCTCGCGCAGGCGGGCGCCGACGAGATCGCGCTTCTCCCCGAGATCGGTCCGCGCCTTGCGGCCGCGATCGTGGCCGACCGCGACGCGCACGGCGCGTTCGAGTCGGTCGACGACCTCTTGCGCGTGCGTGGCATCGGCCCCGCGAAGCTGGCGCTCCTCGCTGACTGCGTCCGCGTGGCGGGAGGCGACGAGGCATCGGAACCCGACGCCGCGCGGGGCGCGCCATGAGCGGTGCGACAGGCGTCGTCGACATCGAGCCGACCGTGTCCACGCTCCTCGAGCGGCATCTCGCGCCGCTTGTCGCGCGCGCCCTTGGCCGTGGCGGCACCGTCGCCGTCGAGGGCTCCGCGGGAAGCCTCCCGTCCTTCATCGCGCTCGCCGCGACGCGATCGGCCGACCGCGTCCCGACGGGGACCGTTCTTCTCGTCGTCGCCCATCTCGACGAAGCCGACGACGCTGTCGAGGAACTGCGCGCGCTCGGGGTCGATGCAGCGCTCTTCCCTGCGATCGAGGTCCTTCCGGGCGAATCCGCGCCGAGCGCGGAGCTCACCGTCGCGCGCCTCGCCGTCGTGCGCAAGCTCGCGGAGGGCGCCGCGCCAGTCGCGATCGTGGCGCCGTTCGCAGCGCTCATGCAGGCCGTTCCCGAGCCAGACCGCCTGCCGAGACTCGTGCGCACGCTGCGGGCGGGAATGCGCGTCTCCTCGACCGAATTCGTGGCGTGGCTCGTCGACGGGGGCTATGCGCGCGTCGACGCGGTCGAGTCGCCCGGCGAGGTCGCCGTGCGTGGTGGCATCGTCGATGTCTGCCCGCCGGGCGGCGGCGCGCCCGTCAGGCTCGATTTCTTCGGCGACGAGATCGAGCGCATCTTCGAGATCGATCTCGCGACGCAGGCCTCCGACCGCCGCATCGACTCGGTCGAGCTCGTCGCGGTTGAGCTCGACGCCGTGCTCGGGGACGCGAAGACCGGCAAGGGCGCGCGGCCGCTTGCGGACGGGCTTCCCGACGGCACCATCGTCGTCCTCGCGGAGATGTCGGAGATCCTCGAGCAGGCGCGCGCCTACTGGGATCGCGTGCGCGACGGGCGCGGCGTCTACGCGCCGCCCGCGACGCTGACGTCGCTCGCGCGCCGCGCGGCTGCGGTGCTCGAACTGCACGCGTTCGGCTCCGCGGGCGGCGGCGCGGGCGTCGAGCGGCTCGGCGCGCGCGTCCTGCCCGCCTTCGACGAGGACGCGCACCGCGCGGCGGGCGAGTTCACAGCGCTCTCCGCGGGTTCGGCCGCGCGCGCGATCTTCTGCGAGAGCGATGCAGAGCGCGCGCGCATCAGCGACATCCTCGCGCGACACACTCCTGTCAACGAAGTCTCGCGGCCCGTTGCGCACCTCGCGCGCGGCTTCGCGATCGGCGAGGGCGCGGACGCTGTCGTCCTTGTGCCGGCGTCGGAACTCCTCCACCGCGCGCCCGTGCGGCGCCGCGGCAGGTCGCTCGCGGGCGGCCGCGCCAAGGACGCGTTCCTCGCCTTCGAGGCGGGCGACTATGTCGTCCACCGCGACCACGGCATCGCGCGCTTCGTCGGCCTGCAGATGCTGTCGCCGGACGGCGAGCGCGCGGCCGACCGCAGCGCGGCGCAGGAGTTCCTCACGCTCGAGTTCGACCAGGGTGCCAAGATCCATGTGCCCGCGTCGCGCATCGAGCTCGTCCAGCGCTATGTCGGCGCGGGCGGCACGAGGCCGAAGCTGTCGACCCTCGGCGGGCGCCGCTGGAAGAAGGCGAAGGAGGAGGCCGAGGAGAGTGCGCGGGACTTCGCGGGCGAGCTGCTGCGCGTGCAGGCCGCGCGCGCGGCGACGAAGGGCATCGCCTACCCCGCCGACAGCGACTGGCAGCGCGAGTTCGAGGCGCAGTTTCCCTATGAGGAGACGGAGGACCAGCTGACCGCGATCGGCGCGACCAAGCGCGACATGGAGCGCGCGCGGCCGATGGACCGCCTCGTCTGCGGCGATGTCGGCTTCGGCAAGACGGAGATCGCGATCCGCGCGGCGTTCAAGGCCGTCGACTCGGGCAAGCAGGTCGCTGTCCTCGTGCCGACGACCGTCCTCTGCGAGCAGCATGAGCGCAGCTTCCGCGACCGTTTCCGTGGATATCCCTTCCGCGTCGAGAGCGTGAGCCGATTCAAGACCGACGCCGAGCAGCGCGCCACGCTCGACGCCCTCGCGCGGGGCGAGGTCGATGTCATCATCGGCACGCACCGCGTTCTCTCGAAGGATGTCGTCTTCAAGGACCTCGGCCTCGTCGTCGTCGACGAGGAGCAACGCTTCGGCGTCGAGCACAAGACGCGGCTGCTCGAGTTCCGGGTGACGGCCGATGTCCTCACGCTCTCGGCGACGCCGATCCCGCGCACGCTGCACATGTCGATGCTCGGCCTGCGCGACATCAGCTCGCTCACGACAGCGCCCGCCGATCGCCGCGCGATCGTGACCGAGGCGATTCCCCACAACGAGCGCCGCATACAGCAGGCGCTGCAGCGCGAGCTCGCGCGCGAGGGGCAGGTCTTCTTCGTCCACAACAGGATCAGCGACCTCTTCACCGTCGCAGACGACATCCAGCGCCTCGCGCCAGGCGCGCGCATCGCGATCGGCCACGGCCAGATGCCGCCGAAGGAGCTCGAGGACGCGATGCTCCGCTTCATGCGCCGCGAGGCCGACATCCTCGTGTCGACCACGATCATCGAGTCGGGCATCGACATCCCGACCGCGAACACGATGATCATCAACAACGCGCACATGTTCGGCCTCGCCGAGCTCCACCAGCTGCGCGGCCGCGTCGGGCGCTGGAAGCACCGCGCCTACTGCTACCTCGTCCTCCCGAAGGACCGCCCCGTGCGCGAGGAGGCGCTGAAGAGGCTGCACGCCCTCGAGGAGTTCTCCATGCTCGGCGCGGGGTTCCGCATCGCCATGCGCGACCTCGAGATCCGCGGCGCGGGCAACCTCCTCGGCGAGGAGCAGAGCGGCCACATCGCGGCTGTCGGCTACGAGATGTACTGCCATCTCCTCGAGCAGGCCGTGGCCGCGCTCTCGAACGCGGTCAAGGTCACGCCGCTCGACACCGTCGTCGACATCGGGCTCGGCGGCAGCGTCCCGAAGGCGTGGATCCCAAGCGACGCGCGCCGCATGGAGGCCTATCGCCGCATCGGGCAGGCCGACACGCTCGCTGCGCTTGCAAAGGTCGCCGCCGACCTCGAGAGCGCGTACGGCGAGCCGCCCGCGGCGACGCGCGAACTCCTCGAGCTCGCGGAGATCCGCCTCCGCGCGGCTACGCTCGGCATCCGCACCCTCGTGCGCAAGGAGCAGGATGTGATCCTCCGCACCATGCGCCCGCGCGACCTCGAGAAGCTCTTCGCGGGGGTGCAGGGCGTCGTGCGCGTGGTCGGGTCGCCCGACGACTCGGGTCTCACCGATGTCTACTTCAGGCCCCCGAAGGGCTTCCTCGAGCCGAAGTCGCTCTCCGCGGTTCTGCGGAAGCGGCTCGCGGTCTGACGATGCACGGAAGACGAAAATGCTGCGACACCTCTCGGGGTGGAGCCGATACATTCCACCGCCACGGGCGAGGAGCGCCCGAGCACGGCGCCTGAACAGGCGCGCCCCCAGAGTTGACGGAAAGTGAACACTCCAAGGATGGAACCCATGCCCGCCACAGCCACGACCCGACGCGAAGTCCTGCCGCAGACCCGTCGTTCCGTCACCCACAAGTTCGCGATCAACGGCCACGAGGGCTACCTGAGCATCGGCCTCTTCGAGGATGGCCGCCCTGGCGAGATCTTCATCAAGATGTCGAAGGAGGGCTCGACGCTCTCAGGCCTCATCCAAGGCTTCTGCCGCGCGTTCAGCCTCTGCCTCCAGCACGGGCTTCCGATCGACGAGGCCTGCGAGCGCTTCCGCGGCATGCGCTTCGAGCCGATGGGCGCGACCTCGAATCCCGAGATCCCCGAGTGCTCGAGCATCCTCGACTATGTCGCGCGCTACCTGCAGTACGAGTTCTGCGGCACCCGCTGACGGCGAAGGCGCGCAGCCGTGCGCGGTGATGCGCGCGCTGCACGCGGAAGTCCAGACGAAGAAAGTCCAAACGAAGAACGCCCCGACCGTCTGGTCGGGGCGTTCGTGTTTGCTCTGGCTGCCTTGACCGCGTCACTCGGCCTTGACCGCGTCACTCGGCCTTGACCGCGTCACTCGGCCTTGACCGCGTCACTCGGCCTTGACCGCGTCACTCGGCCTTGACCGCGTCACTCGGCCTTGGCCTTGGCCTTGCCGCGGCGAGGGCCCTTGGCTTCCTCGACCGCGTCCTCGGCCTCCGATGCCTCGACGGCTGCAGCGGCGGCCTCCTCGGCCTCCTTCTGGGCCTGGAGCATCTCGAGGGCGCGATCCGCGGCAACATCGATCGTGATGTCGGCGCGCAGGTCCTTCTCGAACTGGATCGTGCAGGTGTAGCTACCGATGCGGCGGAAGGGGTTCGCGAGGCGCACGGCCCGCATGTCGACGGCGTAGCCCGCCGCGACGAGCGCATCGGCGATGTCGCGCTGCGTGATCGAGCCGTAGAGGACGCCCTGGTCGTTGCAGCTGCGGACGAGCTTGATCACGATGCCTCCGAGCTTGGCGATCGTCTCCTCGCGGAGCTTGCGCTGCGCCGCGAGCTCTGCGAGCGCCTTCGCGCGGACTTCCTTCAGGGCATCGATCTTCGCCTCCGTCGGGTGCTCTGCGAGCGCGTGCGGAAGGAGGTAGTTGCGGGCGAATCCGGCGCGCACCTTGACGATGTCGCCCACGATGCCGAGGTTCTCGACATTGCGAAGAAGAAGCAATTCAACTGGTCGTGCCATGGGTCGCTGTCCTGGGGCATCGGGCCCCGTGAGTTAGGACGCGGTCGACCAACGCGGTCGAAGGCGCCCAACGAGTGGCGAGCCGCGCAGTATGGACGAAACCCGCTGGGAAGGGAAGGGGCGGCTCGGGTTGGGCGCGCATGGGCGGGGCGCTTGATCGACCTGTCGGGGCACGGCCGGAAAAATGTTGCCGAAAAACCCCCAAGGCCGGGCGGGACGGCCAAAGACCCGTATAGAATCCGAACATCGGACGCGGGTGTGCCGCGCCGAGCAATCCAAACACTCGCAGGACGCGGGTGAAAAGAGGAGGGGCGCGAGTTGCCCCGTCTGGTTTCTGCCGGGTGTGGAACCTGTCGGCAACGCCAGCGGTTTTTCGAATCGGATATCAAGCGTCGTACGGGAAGAGTCGGAGTCGGAAACGGAATCGAACTCGGTCGTTGCGAGAACAGCCGCGGCCGCCAACCTGAAGGAGATGAACGATGGCCAGCTACAACAAGGTCCTTCTCATGGGCAACCTCACCCGCGATGTGCAGCTCAAGAGCACTTCAGGCGGGCAGTCGGTTGCCGAGATCGGTCTCGCGCTCAACCGCAAGTACAAGACGAAGGACGGCCAGGACCGCGAAGAGGTCACCTATGTCGACTGCGAGTGCTGGGGCCCTCGCGCCGAGGTGATCAACAAGTTCTTCTCGAAGGGCAAGCCGATCTTCATCGAGGGCCGCCTCAAGCTCGACACCTGGGAGGACAAGGACGGCCAGAAGCGCTCCAAGCTCCGTGTCGTCGTCGATGACTTCCAGTTCGTTGGCGGCCAGGGCGGCGGTGGTGGCGGTGGAGGCGGCGGCGGCGACTACGCGCGCGAAGACAGCGGCGGCTACGCGCCGTCTCGCTCGTCGGGCGGCGGCGGTGGCGGTGGCGGTGGCCGCGGCGGCCACTCGGGCATCCAGGAAGACGAGATTCCGTTCGTGGTTTGAGCGCTCGCCGCTGCGGCGGCTCGCTTTGGCGTTGCGGCGAGTTTGAGCGCTCGCCGCTGCGGCGGCTCGCTTTGGCGTTGCGGCGAGTTTGAGCGCTCGCCGCTGCGGCGGCTCGCTTTGGTGTTGCGGCGAGTTTGAGCGCTCGCCGCTGCGGCGGCTCGCTTTGGCGTTGTGGCGAGTTTGAGCGCTCGACGCTGCGGGGGCTCGCTTTGGTGTTGCGGCGAGTTTGAGCGTTCGCGACTGACGGCGGGGCGAGCCTACGGCTCGCGTCCGCCGTCTGGGCTTGCTTTCGTGCTCGAAACGCCAGAGGTCGCAGGCGACTGACGCCCGAGTGCGCCGTGCCGCGCGTCGTCCAAACTACTTGCCTCGAGGCGGAGGTCCAGCTGGCTAGTGGGGTTGAGCCGCACTTCCGCAGCCGCGCGCCTAGGTTCTGTCTGACGGATCACCGAAGACCAAAGAGTCGCGCGGCGCCCGGATGGCAAGGAGGTGAAACGAAGCTGTATCCGCAGTGATACAGCGAGTTGAAGCCGACGCGGCCAGCCGGGATGCCGCGCGGTTCGACGTCCGGGGATCCGGCAGACAGAACCTAGCCGGAGGTTCGGTGTTGAAGCCAGCACCCGCCTCTCTGATCTGCACCTTGCTCCTGGCCTCCCGGGCAACGCGGCTTTCGGGCACCGATGTCGCATAGACGCAGCCTCGCCGCTTGACGAGGCTCGGAGACCCGCGCTCAGATGGCTTGAACTGCCTCCCGAGCTTCTCGCCAGGCCACCTGTGGTGCACATTTTCGAAAATCTTGAGGCTTGGTCGAACCTCGGACCGATCTTTGGTGTACTACTGTACTAGTACGCCATGCCGCTTCCCTTCCTCGTCAATCCAAACGCACCCGTTCCGATCTTCCGACAGATCGCGGACGGCTTGCGGGCGGCAATCGGTCGTGGCGCGTACGCGGCGGGCGATCTCCTGCCGAGCGTGCGCGTCATCGCCGAGGAGCTCGGCGTCAATCCAAACACCGTCCATAAGGCGATCGCCGAACTTGAGCGCGATGGCCTCGTGACGGCCGAGCGGGGGCGCGGGATGGCGGTGCTCGCGGGTTCCCGCGCGCAGGCGCGGGCTTCGGGAGACGAGGCGGTCATGCTCCATCTCGCAGAGGCCGCACGGCTCGCGGCCGCCGCGCGCATGGAGCCAGAGAAGTTCGAGCAGCTTGCCCGGCGCGCCATCCGCGCGGCAAGCGCAGAGACGCTCGCGCCAGAGCGGGCAGGAGGTTCTTCATGAATGCGCTTGACGCCGAACCATCGAGCGGCTCGCTGGAGGGCCCGACGGCATCTCACGATTCGATCTCGCCCGCGCGAGACGCCGAGGCGACTGTCGCCGGCACGGGCATCGCGCTTCGATGCTCGGGTCTCTCGCTGCGATTCGGAAAGGTCCGCGCCCTCGATGGGCTCGATCTGACCCTCGCTCCCGGCGAGTGCGTGGGCGTCGTCGGGCGCAATGGAGCGGGCAAGAGCACGCTCTTCCGCTCGATCATCGGAGCGGAGTCTCCCGACTCGGGCCGAATCGAGACCACGCCCGCAATGACGCGCGTGGAGTTCCTCGCGCGCACGGGCTTCGTTCCAGATGCGCTCGCGATCTACGACTGGATGAAGGCGGGGCAGGCCATCGACTTCATGGCATCGCTCCAGCCGAGGTTCGACCAGGCATGGAGCATCGAGCTGCAGTCGGTCCTCGGAATCGACCGTGCGGCCAGGGTCCGTGATCTCTCGCGCGGCATGCAGGCACGCCTCGCCTTCGTGCTCGGCCTGTCGCATCGACCCGATCTCGTGCTGCTCGACGAGCCGCTTCTCGGCGTCGACGCCGTCACCCATGACGCGGTCCTCGAGGTGCTCGCCCGAATGCGCGCGGTGCAGGGCTGCACCATGCTCATCGCCTCGCACCAGCTCGGCGATCTCGCGCGGATCTCAGACCGCGTCGTCTTCCTCGATCGAGGCAGGATCGTCGAGGAGTGTCAGATCGACGAGCTCGTGACGGGCACGCATCGGCTGATCGTCAGCGGCGTCGCCGACGATTGGTCGCCACCTCGGTCGAGCGCCGTCATCCTCGCGCGTTGCCAGGGCTCCGCGCACATCCTCACCATCCGAGGCGACTCCGCGCCGATTCAGAGCGCGATCGTGGCTGCGAATCCCGCCGCGCGCATCGAGCAGGTCGCGCTCTCCATCCACGAAGCATGCGCGGATCGGCTTCGCGCGCTCGAGGCCGCACCGTGCACGGAGCGGCCGCGCATGGATTGAGCGTGATGGACCAGTCCGTGATCGAGAAGGCCATTCAAGCCAAGTTCGTGCACGAAGTCCCTAGACGAAGTCCCTAGACGAAGTCCCTAGACGAAGTCCCTAGACAAGGAATCGCAGTCATGAGCATGCATTTCGCATTGATGGGCCAGGCGGCCCCGCCAGCCCGCGGACACTCGCGGGGTCAGTTCGCGGCGTTGCTGCGGAAGGACCTCGCGCACGCCGCACCCATCGTCGCCTTGGCCGCCGCCATGCTTGCGCTTCTCGTCCTCTTCGCGGCGGCCGCTCCGCTGCTCGGAGAAGGCGCCTTAGAGATGGTCGCTGCGAATGGCGACCGCGGTTCCGTCGTCGCCCGGATCGGCTCGATGGCACCCGTGTTCTGGTGCGTCACAGTCGTCGTCACCGTGTTCAGTGCGGTCGCAATCGCGGTCGGCGACCGCGCAAGCGGTGCGCGTCATCTGTTTCCCGCGCTCCCCGTCTCCGCGCGAACGGCCTATCTCTCGAAGCTCCGCGCCTGCACCGTCATTCTCCTGCTGTTCACCGCCATGTCGACGCTCGTCGAGTCGATGCTGACGGATGGATCCCCCTACAACGGCACGGTCGTCGGGCTGCTCGTCGGCGTGCTCGCGCTTGGCACGGTCTGGGCGTTCGTCGCCCCCGGACTCTCGCGGGGATTCGCTGGCGCCGTTCTCATCGCCGTGGCACTCCCGACGGTGCTGATCGTGGTCTGCGTCATCGCAGGCGATTTCCTGGCGCGCATCGTCGTGAAGGCCATGCTGGCTGCGACAGACGCAGCGGCCTGGCACGCCCTCGTCGCACCCGGACTGCAGGGGCGGCATGTCGTTTCGCCGGCGAGCTTCGGCGATCCTGTGTGGGTGTGCGCCGCTTCATCGGTTCTGTTGATCGGCATCTGGGCTGCATGGCGCTCACGCGCCGTGGTGCTCTGCCAGCGCTCGCCCAAGGCATGGTCGCCTCGACGATTCGCGAGGGTCCTCGCCTGCGCATCGGTCGCCGTCGCGGGCGCGGGCGTCGCGAAGGCCGCGATCGCCTGGAGCACTGATCCTGCCGTTCGAGCCGCGGCTGAGATCAGGGACACCGTCGATGCGGACCGGACGAAGCCCACGCCCGCGCTCGTGCGTCTCTGGGCCGATCACTGGGACTTGATCGATCGTCGCCGAACCCACCTCTTCTTCTCGTCCGCGGACGGCCGTGGTTTCCGCGAGGGGTACTGGCAGGTCATCCTCCATGATCCGCAGTCGGCGGACTGGAGCGCCGATCGAGACGAATGGACCGCCCGTTGGAGCCTGATCGAGGCGGTCCGGGAGCGCCTCGATCACGATCCCGAAGTGGTTCGGTCGGCTGCGAAGGCGATTCTCGCCTCGGATGAGCGGCTCGGGTCGATCGCAAAGGCGCGCGTCGCGGAGCTCGTCGGCCCGCGCACGAGGCTGACGGTTCTCCTGAAGGAGCTCTCGCAACCGAGGCTTGGCGAGGAAGAGCGGCTGCAGCTCACGATGCTGCTGGTCCCGTCGATCGCCGTGCTCGACCCTTCGTGGGACCAGGCGTCCAACTGGACGGGTGACCCAGGAGCTTGGCTTTCCAATGTCGATCGGGCATCGTGGGGTCTCGCGCCGTTCGAGCTCGCGTGTGGTGGCGGAGCCGCCTCATGCCCCACGGCATCGGTGCGGGCGGCGGCCGTCATCCTGGTCGCGATCCTCGAGCAGCGGATCAACGCGGGGTCGCTGGATCCGACGCACTCAAGCGCGCCCCACGATCAGCTCGCCGTCGACGAGGCTGTGCTGCGGGCCGCGCGTGCAACGCTTGAGCTCCCTTTCCCTCGACACGGCGACGCGCATTTCACGGACGCCCCGTGGCTCGACGACGGATCAAGGGCACCGGTCGTGAACGACGAGCAGTCGCTGTATCTGCCCGCCACGCAACTCTTCGACCTCGAGCGGACGGACCCCGTCTATCTGCTGCCGGAGAGGCAGTGACCAGTGGCATCCCCACGGACGAAAGGACGCCGAGCATATGACCGCCTTCAACAGTGACATCACGACCCTGTCCGTCCACGGTCGGCGTCGATCCGCTTTCGGGACCCTTCTGCTGAAGGATCTGTGCCTCGCAGCGCCGATCGTGGGGTCGGGTCTGGCGATCCTCGCGATCCTCACCGCTTTCTATGCCGTTCTGCCTTTCCTCGGCAGGGATGTGGAGCGCGCGTTCCTGCTCTACCACGCGCACTCGGGCGTCGCGGGCAGGATCGGCCTGCTCACGCCTGTGTTCGTCGTCATCTCCGTGCTTGCGAGCGTGCTCTCGGCCGTCCTGATCGCGGGCGGCGACAGCGGAGGCCGGGCGAAGACCCTGCTGCCTGTCCTGCCCGTCGCGTCGTGGCTCGTCTATGCATCGAAGCTCTGCGCCACTCTGTCCGTGCTCCTCCTGTTCGGCTCGCTGAGCGGTCTCGTGTCGAGTCTTCAGGCCAGCGGACGACAAGATCCCGACAAGCTGGCCTTCCTGCTCTCAGCGCTGGGAATCGGCATCGTGTGGGCGTTCGCCGCCCCCGCGTTCGCGCGCAGCTTCGCGGGAGTCTTCCTCGGCACCACGCTTCTCCCCTTCCTTCTGTGTTCCTGTTGCGCCATCAGCGCGCACTGGCTCGCGCCGGTCGCCATGCGTTCCATGCTCGGGGCGGTCGATTCCGACCGCTGGTACAGGGGCTACCTCACCGCGAAGTCGGGCGGAAGCTCCTCGAACGAAGTGCTCGAGGAGGCGGTGCTGCTCGGCGCTGCGGCGACCGGCCTCGGGCTCGGGCTCTGGGCCGCATGGCGGGCGCGCGCCGTCGTGCTCTGCAGGCGGACGCCGCGCCGCCTCGACCCGGTTCGCGTCGCTCGACTGGCGGGAATGGCGCTCTGCGCGATGGTCGCCTCGACTGCAGTGACGGCGGTCAGGGCGTGGACGGCGGACCCGCAGATTGCCTACGCCCTCGAGACGGCTCGCGCCTATCGCGACTCGAGCGCACAGAGCACCGCCGAGCTCCTCGACTCCTTCCTCAAGATGCACGAGCCGCCCGAGTCGCTTCAGCCGAACCCGTCGCGGTCGTGGTCGCCTGGCCTCGCATGGCACCGTGTGTACGACGCGCTGGACGGATCGAGCCATGATTGGAGCAGTGGCGACCTCGCTCGGCGCCGCGCGATTCGCGAGGCCATCGTCGAGCGCTTTGGGAGCGATCCCGACGGACTGCGTGACGCTGCATTGGCCGTGCTCGCGGACAGGGAGAGGCCAGGCGTCGGCACGCGCCTCGTCGCTGCGCGCTGGGTCGGCCCTTGGACCTCTCTCTCTGTCGCGGTGCACGAACTATCGGTGACCGATGACGAGCACGCGCGCGCGCTGCTCCTCCAGACGGTTGCGCACAATGCCCCCGTGCTCGGGCCGAGAGATGCCTCGACCTCTCGTGCGGGGGACTGGGGCAGCGCGATGTTCCTCGTCACGCGGCTTGCAGACTGGGGAGTTCCGCCGTTCTCGCTCCGCGAGTTCCCCGTCGAGAAGCAGCATCCCTCCGTCGCAGCCCGTGCTGCGGCTCTGGTCACGCTCGCCTGGCTCGACTCGCAGACGCGCGGAGGCACGTTCGTCGCACAGAACCCGTCCTCGCCGTCGGATCGGCTCGAAGTCGATGCGGAGACCGTGCGGAGGGCCCGCGCTGCGGCCGATCTGCCGCTCGCGCAGGTCGCGGCGGCCTTCCACACGACCACGGCGCGCATCCAGACGGGCACGCCCATCGAGGACCTCGACGACAACGAGACGCTCTATCTCCGCGCGAGCGAGCTCTTCGATCCCGCATCGACGGATCCGTCGTATCTCGGCCGTGATCGCTGACCGCGGTGCGTGACGCCCTCGAAGCGTTCTCCCTCGAATCGTTCTCCCTCGAATCGTTCTCTCTCGAGTCGTTTTCTCTCGAAGCGTTCTCTCTCGAATCGTCCTCCGCAAACGACAACCGCCCGCGCGTGTGCGCGGGCGGTCGTGCGTTCGGTTGCGTCGATGCTCCGTCGCGCTCACTCCGCGTCGGCGGTCTCGACGGTCTCCGCCGCGGGCTCGGCCGCGACGGGCTGCGTCTTGCGCAGCGCGATCTCGTCGGCGAGCTGCTGACGGCCTTCCATCGCGGCCATCTGCTCGGGGGCGAGGTGGTCTGCGCGCACGATCATCGAGCGGAGGAGCCGCTCGCTGAGGCGCGCGTCGCGCTCGATCTGCGCGAGCTTCTGCGCATCGCACTTGAAGTAGGTGAGGAAGTAGACGCCGCGCTTGTTGCCCTTGATGTCGTAGGCGAGGCGACGCTCGTCCCACTTGCAGAGGCTGATGATCTCGGCCTCGCCCTTGGAGAGAATCTCGGTGAGATGGTCGACGGCGCCCTGGAGGTCTGCGGCGACCGTCTGCGGGAAGAGGAACATGCCTTCGTAGGTATAGGTTCGGGTTTCTGACATGGTGTTGGTCCTATCGTGAGGCCCTGCTCCGATGGAGCGGGGTGGGTTCTTTCAGTTCTGCGCCTCGGGCAGCGTGCCAGGGGCGTCCTTCTTGCGTGGCGCAGGCCGCGGGGACTTGTCCTCGGGCTTGCGGTTGAAACGGTTCATCGCCTCGACGAGCCCCCTCGAGATCCAGCACTCCGCCGCCTCCGCCGCGGTCGAGACCGCCGCGTCGACGAGGGCCTGCTGGTCCTCTCGGAAGCGCCCGAGCACATAGTCGCGCTGCGGGATCTGACCAGGGGGGTCGATCCCGATGCGGCACCGCGCGTAGCGGTTCGTGCCGAGCTTCGCCTCGATGTCCGCCAGCCCGTTGTGTCCGCCAGCGCTTCCGTCGCCGCGCAGCCTGATGCTGCCGCAGGGAAGGGCGATGTCGTCGACGAGGACCAGAAGGTCGTTCGAGGGGTCGAGCTTGAAGAAGCGCACGGCCTCCGAGACTGTGGATCCCGAGAGGTTCATGTAGGTGACGGGCTTGAGAAGGAGCACCTTCTCGCCGCCTGCCTCGCCCTCGAGAGCGAGCGCCTGAAAGCGCGCGCGCGGCGCCTGGGATGCGTCGCAGACGCGGCGCGCCAGGCGATCGATTCCATCGAACCCGACGTTGTGCCGGGTGCGCTGGTATTCGAGTCCTGGGTTGCCGAGTCCGACGACGATCTTCATGGCGCTTTCCATCGAGAGGCCGCGCTCCGTCCCGTGGGGGACGGGGTCGCTTACTTCTTCTCCTCCTTCTTCTCGGCGGCGGGAGCGGCCGCAGCAGCCGCGCCAGCGGCAGGAGCCGTGGCCTCGGCCGCAGCCTCTTCCTTGACGATCTGGAGGCGCGCGACGACCGCGTGCGGATCGGTCGCGTGCTCGACGCCCGCGGGGAGCTTGAGGTCGGACACGGTGTAGGTCTCGCCCGTCATCGTGGTGAGGTCGGCGCGGACATGCTCTGGGATGTCGCGCACCTTGCAGCGCACCTGGATGTCGTTGAGCTCGTGGACGACGACGACGCCCGACTTCTTGGCCGCATCGGGCGCGCCGAAGAACTCGAGGGTGACCGTGACGGTGACGACCTCGTCGAGGTTCACGCGCGCGAGGTCCATGTGGATCACATCGTCGCCCATGAAGCCGAACTGCAGGTCCTTCACGAGGCAGGTCTCGGTGCCCGAGCCCTCGATCTCGAGGTTGATCACATGGAGGCCCTTCTTGAGCGCCGACACGGTGATCTTCTCGTCGACATGGACCGACATCGGGTCGCTGCCGTGGCCGTAGATGACCGCAGGCAGGCGGCCTGCCGCGCGAAGACGCTTCGAGTAGCGGCTGCCGAGTTGGTCGCGACGCGCGGCCTGGATGGTGGGGACTTCCTTTGACATGGTGTACTCCGAGATTGGATGAGGGTGAACTGGATGGAATGGGACTATCGCTTCGCGCCGCCGCTGACGCGGAAGAGCGCGGAGATCGACTGGTCGTGGTGGATGCGGTGGATGGCTTCGCCGAGGAGCGATGCGACGGTCAGGACCTCGAGCTTCCCATCGAGCGCGCGCGTGCGCTGGCCACAGGGGATGGTGTCGGTGACGACCACCTTCGAGATCGGGCTCTCGGCGAGGCGCTGCATGGCGAGGCCGACGAGGACGGGATGCGTGCACGCCGCGATGACATCCTTCGCGCCGCGCTCGACGACGAGCTTCGCCGCCTCGCACACGGTTCCCGCGGTCGAGATCATGTCGTCGAACATCAGGACCGTGCGTCCCTCGACATCGCCGATCAGGTTCTTGACGACGACCTTCGAGCCCGACTGCCTGCGCTTGTCGATGATGGCGAGGTCGCACTCGAGCAGGTTCGCGAACATGTTCGCGACCTTGACATTGCCGACGTCGGGCGACACCACCACGATCTCGCCGAGCGTCGGGCGGATCCGGAGGAAGTGCTCTGCGAAGACGGGCGAGGCGCTGATGTGGTCGACGGGGATGTCGAAGAAGCCCTGGATCTGCGCCGCGTGAAGGTCCATGCACAGCACGCGGTCGACGCCTGCCGCGACGATCAGGTTGGCGACGAGCTTGGCGGTGATCGGCACGCGGCCCTCGTCCTTGCGGTCCTGGCGCGCGTAGCCGTAGTAGGGGATCACCGCGGTGATGCGCTTGGCGCTGGCGCGGCGCAGGCAGTCGATGAAGACGAGCAGCTCCATCAGGTTGTCGTTGACGGGCTCGCAGGTCGAGAGCACGACATAGACATCCCGTCCGCGGACATCCTCGTCGACCTTCACCATGGTCTCGCCGTCGGGGAAGCGCGTGACGCTGCCGAGCCCGAGCGGAAGCTCGAGGTGGGCGCAGATGCCCGCGGCGAGATCGCGGGTGCTGGTGCCGCCGAAGACCTTGAGATGGTCGCGATCCGAGGAGCTCATCGTGCGGTTCCCGTGGTGGGGGCGGCGCGGCGACGCAGGATGCCGTCGACTTCCGCAAGCTGCGCGGGGTCGTTGATGGAAAGGACATCCTCGGGCGGCACGGCGTCGACGGCTGCGACGGTGCGCCCCGACTCGCGGAGGATCCCGAACACATCGGTGATGTAGTACTCGCCGCTCGCGTTCTTGTCCGTCACCTTCGACAGCGCGTCGAAGAGGTCGTCCGCGCGGAAGCAGTAGTAGCTCGGGTTGATCTCCTGGATCGCCCGCTCCGCGTCGCTTGCGTCCTTCTGCTCGACGATGCGCTCGAGCCGGCCCGCTGCGCCGCGCACGATCCTGCCGTATCCCTGCGGATTCTCGATCACGCTCGTCGCGAGCGTCGCGGACGCGCGTTCGCCGCGGTGGAGCGCCAGCAGCGTGTGCAGCGTGTCGGCGCGGATCAGCGGTCCGTCGCCGCAGAGGACGAAGGCGTCGGTCGTGGCCGCGTCCTCCTCGATGTTCGGCTTCGCCATCATGACGGCGTGTCCCGTGCCGAGCTGCTTCTCCTGAAGCGCGAACTCGACATCGGAGGCGCCGGCGAACTCCGCGCGCACAAGGTCGGCGCCGTGCCCGATCACGAGCACGATCTTCGTCGCTCCCGCGGCGCGCGCCGCGTCGACGACCCAGTGCACCATCGGGCGCCCCATCACGGGGTGCATGACCTTGGGCAGGTCGGACTGCATCCGCGTGCCCTTGCCGGCGGCGAGGATCACGGCGACCAGGCTGCGGTTTGAACTGGATGGATGGTTCTGCATCTCGGCGCGCGCGCACCGCGACGACAACTTCGAGAGAGCCGAGACCTGAACTGGCCCGCTTGGATTCGAACCAAGACTAAATGGACCAAAACCACTTGTGCTACCATTACACCACGGGCCAAAATTCGGTCAGGCAACGATGAGATCGGCCGCGAGAGCCGCGTTCATGCATTGACTTCGGTCGATTGGTCGGGCAGGTCTGGCTCGGACGCCTGTCGCCGCGGACGCTTCCTCGTGTCTGGGTGCGCTGCGCGGACGCAGGGCACGGAACTCTCGACGCCGCGTCGCCAACATGGCAGACGCGTCCGCGGCGAGGTCCGTTCGAGGATCCAAGCGCGCGGCCTGTTCCTTCGAGGCTGGGGCACCGGCGAGGCCGCATTGGTGCTCCATGCGAGGCCTGCGCGTGCAGTCCTCGACGGCCCATCAGTGAAGGGTCGCGAAGAGTACCGTGATCTGAACGGCGCTTCAACGGCTGTTCCGGCCGAATCGGTGATGTGGGACATGCCTGCAGCCGTCCGAGAACGGGGTTGCTACGCTCCGCCCCATGTCCGAGCAGCATGCACAGCATCCGCAGCGCGCCCAGCGACTCGTGTCCCTCGATCCTTCGACGGGGGAGGCGGTCGGCAGTCTGCCGTCGACCCCGATCGACTCGATTCCGCGGCTCGTCTTCGAGGCCCGCAACGCGCAGCGGGGGTGGGGGGCGCTCTCGCATGCGCAGCGGGCGGAGGTGCTTCGCCCTGCGGCGGCGCGCCTCAAGGCAGAGGCGAAGCGGCTCGGAGCGCTCGCCTCGCGCGAGATGGGGAAGCCGCTTCCCGAGGCGATCGGCGAGGCGAACTACTGTGCGGACGGCTTCGCGGGCGAACTCGACGAGATCGTCGCTGCGCTTGCTGACATCGTGCGCGAGGACGGGCGGCTGACGAGCGTCCTTCGCCATGCGCCGCTGGGCGTCTGCGCCGCGATCGCGCCGTGGAACTTTCCCATCCTCATGCCGCACCAGTCGGTGCTGCCCGCGCTCGTCGCAGGGAACACGGTGCTGCTGAAGCCAAGCGAGGAGACGAGCCTCGTCGCGTGCGAGTACGCCACGATCCTCAACGAGTTCCTGCCGGCGGGCGTCCTGACGCCTGTCTTCGGCGATGGTTCGCAGGGGCGTGCGCTCGTTCTCGCGGATGTCAACCTGATCGTCTTCACGGGCTCGCGCGAGACGGGAAAGAAGATCCTCGCCGACGCAGGGCCAGGGCTCAAGCGGGTGATTCTCGAGCTCGGCGGCAAGGATCCGCTGGTGGTGCTCGACGACGCGGATCTCGACGCCGCAGCCGCGTTCGCCGTGCGGAACAGCTTCCGCAACGCTGGGCAGGTGTGCGTGAGCACCGAGCGCATCTATGTCGATGCAGGGATTCACGAGGAGTTCCTGCGGAGGATGATCGAGCGCACCGCCGCACTGAAGCAGGGCGACCCCGCGGAGCCAGGGGTCGGCGTCGGCCCGATGGTGAACGCGCGCCAGAAGGCGAAGGTCGTCGCGCAGATCGAGGACGCCGTGCGCGCGGGCGCGCGCGTGGCCGCGGGAGGCGAGCCGCGCGCAGGTAACTTCGTCGCCCCGACGATCCTCGTCGATGTGGATCACACGATGGAGATCATGCGCGAGGAGACCTTCGGCCCCGTCGCATGCGTGCAGTCCTTCGCCACGATCGACGAGGCCGTTCGCCTCGCGAACGACTCGCCCTTCGGCCTTGGCGCAGCTGTCTTCGGCGCCGACGCAGCGCGGGCCGCGGAGGTGGCGGCGCGCATCGAGGCGGGCATGGTCGGCGTCAACGGCGGTTGCGGTGGCGCAGGGGGGAGCCCGTGGGTCGGCATGAAGGAGTCGGGGTACGGCTTCCACTCGGGCCCCGAGGGCCACAGGCAGTTCGCGCAGGTCCGCGTGATCTCGCGGCCGCGCGTGGCTGCGCCCACCGCGTGAACTCGACGAAGGAGAGGGGAGCGCTGCGATGTACTACTACGCGGGGCGCGCGAACAGACTCGACCCTGACACGGTCCTCGCCGCGTATGCGCGCGGCCTCTTCGCGATGGGCGAGGCGGACGGCTCCGTGCACTGGCTGGTGTCCGACCCGCGCTTTCTCCTCCCGATCGGCGGGCTGCATGTCCCTCGCTCGCTCGCGCGCGCCGCTCGGAAGGCGCCCTTCGAGTTCCGTGTGGACACGGCGTTTCGCCGGGTGATGGAGCTCTGCGCCGAGGAGCGCGGCGGCGCCAACCTCAACTGGATCGTGCCGCGGATGATCGATGTGTACACCGAGCTGCACGAGGCGGGATTCGCGCACTCCGTCGAGGCATGGAGGGGCGGGGTGCTGGTCGGAGGGCTCTACGGCGTCGCCCTCGGCGGCGCGTTCTTCGGCGAGAGCATGTTCAGCCGGCTCGAGCTCGGCGGATCGAACGCCTCGAAACTGTGCCTGCTCGAACTGGACCGCCGCCTGCAGATCGGCGGTTATCAGCTGCTCGACAGCCAGGAGCGAAACGAGCACATGTCGCAGTTCGGTGGAGAGGAGCTTCCGTTCGACCTGTATCTCGAGCGGCTCGAGGCCGCGATCGAACGCGAGGTTGCGCCAGGCGCGTGGCGGAATCGCTGACTGCCGCGCGCGGCGGAAGTCGAAGTCGGGGCGTCGAGGTTTCGCAGCCAACCCGAAAAACGCCTTGAGAATCCAAGAGTGATGTTGTTATTGACCATCGGTCGGAGGCAAAGTCTTAAATCTCATGTGCCCGCGCTTGACGACCGCATTTCTGGTGACATTCTTGGCTCGGAGTGTAGGAATAGGGGCGTCCAGCGAGCTGGAACGCCCTCTTTGTGCTTGGCGAAGTTGCGTGCATGGCCACTGTTCCGAGGCCGACGCAGGATCCCAAGGCGCGCAGAGGGCGGATCTGGCACCGATGGCAGCGCAGTGCGGTCGAGCCTTCCGTTCCAGAAGGTTCGACGCTCAGGAGTTCCGTGTCAGCCTCGACATCTCTGTTGAGGCGGTGATCTCGGCCCCAACAACTTTGTTGGGGTGGTGATCGAGGAGCTTCGGGTGCATCCGTGCTGAGGTCTGCAGCGGGTTGGGCGTTTGTCTGCTGTGTTCGCGGCGCGTGTCCTGTTCCCGGCCTTGTGGGCGCCTTCGGCTCCAAGCCACATCCCTTCCGGAGAGAGAGTCATGAGTCCTATTTCGGGTGCCATTTCGGCGTTTGGTGCCGTTGCTGTCCTCGGTGCGTCCACCGCATCGGCGTCGATCATCACGTTCACCCAGCAGTTTATCTGGGAGTTCTATGTCAACGGAACTGGGTCGAGCATCTTCGTCGAGGACTTCAATAGCCTCGCCGACGGCTTCTATCCCGATCCGTTCAATGCGACGACAGGCCCTGTGAGCTGGAGCGCCAGCGCGGCAGGCGGTCTCTTCGTCGACGACGGCGTCTTCTCCACGAACAATCCGACTGCGCTGACCTTCTCGTTCGGTGCAGGCGTGCAGGGCGTTGGCGGAAATTTCTTCGCCACGGACATCAACTTCAATGTTGTCCCCGCGATCGTGACGCTCGGCCTCGCCGACGGCACGAGCTATGTCGGCTTCGTCGATGCGAGCACCGCCTTCACGGGCTTCTACTCGAACGGCGCCGCAGTGACTTCCGTCACGATTTCCGCTGTGCCTCTGTCGGGTGGCAGCAATGTCTACCCAACGGTCGACAACCTGCGCTTCGCGTTCGTGCCTGCGCCAGGTGCGGTCGCGCTGCTCGGCCTCGCCGGCCTTGCTGGCGCCCGTCGCCGCCGCTGAACCCGCGGGCGAATCGCTCAGGACTCCCTTGCGACCACCAGGACCCCGCCACGGCGGGGTCCTGTTTTACTATTGATCGTCCTCGATTGACTTCAATGCCTCCAGTTACGCGGTCGTTGCGTGCGCAAGGCGAAGGTGAAACCGCCGCATCTGCGCGTAAATCAACTGTGGTGCCTTGCAGATCGTCCGATTCGCTGCAAACTCGGGTCGGAGTTGAGGTCAAAGGGCCGTGCCTGGGCACGGGCTGTTCGGTTGTCGACCTCCTTCCTCGTGCATCCCTGTGCGACCGGAGAATCGACGCTGGGTCGTGTTGTTCCGACTGACCCTGGTTTCAGGGGCATTCGGAGATCGCGCTGCAGTGTTCTGCAGAGTCCGGGGTCCGCCGATTGGGTTCTTCGCCTGCAATGCAGGCGACGACCCTTCGGTGCGCGGGTGTTCGTCTAGGTTTGTCTTTGCAGCTTCCGATCCCTCACGGAGAGAATCATGTTCCGGACTTCCGCGGTGTGTGCAGCCGTCTCGACGGCCGTCGTCTTTGTCTCGAGCGCCTCGGCCTCGATCACTGTCTTCAACAACCAGGCGCTCTACAACCTCGCCACGGCGGGTTATGTCCGCGCCGTTGAGGACTTCAACGACTACAGCGGCTCCTACACGAGCCCGCTCATCGGCACCGCCGGTGATGTGACCTGGTCGGCCTCGTCGAGCAACGGCTTCGAGGCCGTCAACGGCGGCCTCTCGACCGCGCTTCCTGGTTCCATGACGATCCAGTTCACCGGCCCCGCCGTCTACGGCGTCTTCGGCAACTTCTTCGGCACCGACATCTCGGACAACATCGTCTCGGGCCTGGTGCAGGTGACCCTCGCCGATGGCACGGGCTCGCTGATCTTCGTCGAGGATCCGAATGTCTTCTTCGGCTTCGTCTCGAACGGGCTTGCGATCTCGAGCATCGAGGTGACCGCGAACGAACTCGCGGCAGGCCTGCCCGTCCTTCGCGCGAGCGTCGACAACCTCGGCTTCGACTATGTCCCCGCCCCCGGCGCTGTTGCGCTGCTTGGTCTCGCGGGCCTTGTCGGCCGCCGTCGCCGCTGAGCGCATCAGACAGACTTCACAGGCGGGCTCCCGTACGAGAGCGGGAGCCCGCTGTGCTTTTGCATGGCGCTGCGCTCTTGACTTGGACTTCGTCGAAAGGCACCCCGGGTGCTCCGAGGCGCGAGCGGGAGCCGCCGCAGCGGCGACCGCTCGGACTTCCCCCGCTCAAACATTGAACAGGAAGTGCGTGATGTCCCCGTCGTGCATCACATACGACTTGCCTTCGGCGCGCAGCTTGCCTGCTTCGCGGATCGACTTCTCGCTGCCGAACTGCTCGAGGTCGGCGAGCGAGAAGATCTCGGCGCGGATGAAGCCGCGCTCGAAGTCGGTGTGGATGACGCCCGCGGCCTGCGGGGCGGTGAAGCCCTTGTGGATCGTCCACGCGCGGATTTCCTTCTCGCCCGCGGTGAAGTAGCTCTGGAGGCCCAGCAGGTCGTACGCCGAGCGGATCACGGCGTTCAACGCGGGTTCCTTCATGCCCATCGACTCGAGCATCTCGTTGCGGTCGGCATCGGGAAGCTCGGCGAGCTCGGACTCGATCTTGGCGCAGACGACGACGACATTGCCGCCCGTCGTCTTCGCGTGCTCGCGCACCTTGGCGACGAGCGGGCCTTCCGCGCCGATCTGCGCCTCGTCGACATTCGCGACATAGAGCGTCGGCTTCGCCGTGATCATGCCGAGGGTCTTGAGGACCTTCGCCTCGTCGCCTTCAAGCTTGATCGATCGGATCGGATTGCTGGCGTTCAGGCATTCAAAGCACTTCTCGAGGACGCCGAGGCGGAGCACCGCCTCCTTGTCGCCAGACTTCGCGTTGCGCCGCGACTTCTCGAGCGAGCCTTCGACGACCTGGAGGTCTGCGAGGAGAAGCTCCGTCTCGATCGTGCCGATGTCGCGCAGCGGGTCGACGGTGCCGTCGACATGGGTGATGTCCGGGTCCACGAAGCAGCGCACCACATGGAGGACGGCGTCGACCTCGCGGATATGCGAGAGGAACTTGTTGCCGAGGCCTTCGCCCGTCGACGCGCCCTTGACGATTCCCGCGATGTCGACGAGGCGCACGGCCGCGGGAATGACCTTCTGGGTCTTGATGTGCTTCTGGATCCGCTGCAGGCGCCCGTCTGGCACGCTCACGATGCCGACATTGGGCTCGATGGTGCAGAAGGGGTAGTTGGCAGCCTCGATCCCAGCCGCCGTGAGGGCGTTGAAGAGGGTGCTCTTGCCGACATTGGGGAGACCGACGATGCCTGCTTCCATGGTGGATCCTTGCGAAGGAGCGAAGGGCGGAGATGGTAGCCGACCGTCGGGCGCGCTGTGCGCCTTTGCGTAGGATGCCCGTCTATGTCTCGTGCTGGTCGATTCCTCCGTGTCATCGGCGTGTCCGCCCTGACGGTGCTGTTTTCGGCGCCTGTCCTGTTCGCCCAGGACGGGCCGCCGCAGGGACCGCCTCCGACGCCCGTCAAGGTCGTGGAGGCGCGCGAAGAGCGGCTGGCGCCGCGGCGGAAGGTCTTCGGCGAGCTGCGTGCGGTGCGTCGAGCCACGGTCGCGGCAGAGGAGAGCGGCATCGTGCGCGAGTTCCGCGTGTCGGAGGGTTCGCGTGTCCGCGCAGGTGAGCCGGTCGCGCGGCTCGATGGCGCGCGGATCGACCTCGGGCTCAGGGTGCTCGAGGCGAACATGGCGGTCGCGCGTGCGATGCTCGCGGAGCGCGAGCTCGGAGAGCGCCGCGCAGAGCGCGATCTCGAGCTCCTTCGCCGTGCGGCCGCGCAGGGCGGCACCAATCCGCGCGAAATCGCGGACGCTGAGTCGGATCTCGCCGTCGCGGCCGCGCAGGCGGTGCAGGCCAAGGCGTCGATCGCCGTGCTCGAGGAGCAGGCAGCGCTTCTCGCCGAGCGGCGACGCGACCTCGAGATCACGGCGCCCTTCGACGGGGTGGTGACGAAGCGCCACGCAGAGGCGGGCGCGTGGGTCGCCGAGGGTGGAGCCGTCGTCGAGCTCGTCGACAGCGATCACCTCGAGGCGTGGTTCGATGTGCCGCAGGAGTTGTTCGCCGCAGCGCAGCAGCTCGCGTCGTCGTCGGGCGACGGAGGGGCGCCTGCGCTCCGCAGCCTCGAGATCGAGGCGACGACGGGCGTGCGGGTCGAGCCGACGGCGCTGCGCATCCTTCCCGAGATCGATGCGAAGAGCCGTACCTTTCACGCGATCGCAGCCGTGCGCGAGGACCGCGGGAATCTCGCCACGGGTCTCGCGCTCAACGCCTATGTCCCGCAGGGCGCGCCCGCGGTGTGGACGCTCGTGCCGAAGGACGCGCTCGTCTACCAGGGCGTCAACATCACGGTGTTCGTCGTGCGTGGCGGCGTCGCGGTGCCGACTCCCGTGCGCGTGGCGTTTCCGGTCGGCGAGGAGGTCGCGATCGAGCCAGGCGTCATTGCCGCGGGCTCGCTGGTGGTCGTCGAGGGCAATGAACGCCTGATCCCCGGCTCTGCGGTCGCGCCGATCGCGGCGAAGTCGGCGCCCGCCGCGGAGATCGCACGGTGAAGCTCGTCGATGGAAGCGTCCGCCAGCCGGTCACGGTCGTCGTCTGCGTGCTGCTTGTCGCGCTCGCGGGCCTGCTCGCGCTTCAGCGTTTGCCGATCCAGCTGACGCCCACGGTGTCGAGCACCATCATCAGCGTGAGCACCTTCTGGGAGGGCGCGAGCCCGTCGGAGGTCGAGCGTTCGATCGTCGAGAAGCAGGAGGAGAAGCTGCAGGGTGTCGCGGGCATCCAGCAGATGACGAGCGTGTCGAGCCAGAATTCGGGGCGCGTGCGGCTCGAGTTCGCGGTCGGGACCGACCCCGACGCAGCGCTGCGCGAGGTGAGCGACAAGCTCCGGCAGGTGCAGTCGTATCCCCCGAATGTCGACCAGCCCGTTGTCGAGGCGAGCGACCCCGAGAATCGCGACTACATCTCGTGGATCGTGCTCGAGGGTGGCGCGGGCGGCGTCGAGGCCGATGGCCACGCGTTCGACATCCGCACGCTGCAGGACTTCGCACAGGACCGCATCAAGCCGCGGCTCGAGCGCGTGAACGGCGTGAGCGAGGTGAATGTCCTCGGCGGGCGCGAGCGCGAGCTCCAGGTGCGGTTCGACGCAGAGCGCCTCGCGCAGCGTGGGCTCACGGTCGATGATCTCATCGCCGCGCTCGGCGCCGCCAACCGCAACGCGAGCGCGGGCAGCGTGCGCGAGTCGAAGAGCGAGGTCGCGGTGCGCGCGGTGGGGCAGTTCGAGTCGCCCGACGCGGTCGAGGCGGTCGTGGTCGCGGTGCGCGAGGGGCGTCCGATCCGCGTGGGCGATGTCGCCGAGGCGATCGTCACCTACAAGAAGCCCTCGGGATTCGTGCGAAGCTCGGGCAAGCCAGTCATCGCCATCAATGTGCAGCAGGAGGTCGGCTCGAACATCGTCGAGGTGATGGACGGCGTGCGCGCCGCGATCGACGAACTGAACGGTTCGGGCGGACTGCTCGCCACCGAGAGCGCGCAGCGCGGCTTCGCGGCCGATCCCTTGAAGCTGCGGATCGTCTACGACCAGACCACCTACATCGACGACGCGATCGCGCTCGTCACCAACAACATCTGGCAGGGCGGCCTGCTCGCGACGATCACGCTGATCCTGTTCCTCCGCTCGTGGCGCGCGATCGCGATCATCGGGATTGCGATCCCGATCTCGATCGTCGGGACGGTGGTGGTGCTCCTCGCGCTCGGCCGCACGGTCAATGTGATCAGCCTCGCGGGCCTTGCGTTCGCGGTCGGCATGCTCGTCGACAACGCGATCGTTGTGCTCGAGAACATCTGGCGGCACATGGAGCGCGGGAAGAGCCCCGCGCGCGCCGCGATCGACGCGACCACGGAGGTGTGGGGCGCGATCCTCGGGTCTACGCTCACGACGGTGGTGGTCTTCATCCCGATCCTGTTGATCGAGGACGAGGTCGGGCAGCTCTTCCGCGACATCGCGATCGCGTTGAGCGTGAGCGTGCTTCTCTCGATGATCGTGGCGATCACGGTCGTTCCGTCGGCGGCGTCGCGGCTCCTGAAGCCGCTTGCGGCTGGCACTGCGTCGCTCACCGAGACGGGCTGGCTCGGAAGGCTTTCGACACTGATCGCGCGCGGCATCTACCGCGTGACCGACAACCGCGCGGTGGCGCTCGCCGTCGCGCTCGTCTTCACGGGCGTGTCGATCGCGGGAACGGTCTTCCTGCTGCCGCCGCGCGACTACCTGCCGCGCGG
>JBIKTI010000338.1:0-3587 GCA_044348205.1 Phycisphaerales bacterium
CCGCGCTCCGACGAAGTACGACGGACTTTCGCCGACCGAGGTGTGGATCAGCGAGGCGCAGGAGCGTCTTGTGCTCGCTGTGCCGCGCGCGAGCATCGCGGAACTCGCGCGGATCTGCGCCGACCATGGCGTCGAGTGGTGCGAGCTCGGCGTGTTCGGGCTTGAGAACGCGCAGGGCGGCCACGACATCGCGCTCTTCTGGCACGGCACCGAGGTCGGTCGGCTCTCGTGCGAGTTCCTGCACGGCGCGATCCCGATGCCCGTGCGCGAGGCTGTGTGGGACGCGTCGTGGGCCGCGCAGCAGCGGGCGCCGAAGCGTGCGCCGCGATTCGAGCGCGATCTTGCCGATGCCCCCGCAGACGCGCTGCGCGTTCTCGAGATGCTGCTTGCGCATCCGAACATCGCGAGCAAGGCGTGGATCATCCGCCAGTACGACCACGAGGTGCAGGGTTCGAGCGTGCTGAAGCCGCTCGTGGGTGCGCCGGTCGGTTCGTCGGGTGGTGGGCCTGGCGACGCCGCGGTGATCCGCCCGAAGAAGGACTCTGACCGCGCGCTCGCGATCGGCAACGGCCTCGCGACTGGCCTCGGCTCCGATCCGTACGCGATGGCGATCGCGGCGATCGACGAGTGCGTGCGCAACCTCGTGTGCGTCGGCGCAGACCACACGCGCATCGCGATCCTCGACAACTTCTGCTGGCCGAGCTGCAAGGACCCGCGCAACATGGGCGCGCTCGTCCGCGCGTGCGAGGGCTGCTACGACGCGTCGAAGGCGTTCCGCGCGCCGTTCATCTCGGGCAAGGACTCGCTCAACAACCAGTTCGTCACCGAGGACGGGCGCACGATCCAGATCCCGCCGACCCTGCTCATCTCGGGCTTCGCGCCCGTCGAGAAGGATTCGCGCGCCGTGTCGATGGACGCGAAGCGCGCGGGCTCGAAGCTCGTCGCGGTTGGCATGACCACGAACCGTCTCGGCGGCTCGCACTTCGCGATGCTCGCGGGCACCCATGCGGGTTCGCCGAAGATCGCGGCGCCGTGCCTCAAGACGGGCCCCGCGAACGCGGCCGCGGTCGCGGGCGCGATCCGCGCGGGCCTCGTCCGCTCGGCGCACGACGCGAGCGAAGGCGGCGTCCTCGTCGCGGCGGCCGAAATGGCGTTCTCGGGCGGGCTCGGGCTCTCGCTCGATCTCTCGAAGCTGCCGTGCGAGGGCGAAGTCGGGTTCCTCGCGCGTGCGTTCGCGGAGGACGCGTCGCGCTATCTGCTCGAGGTGAACGAGGCGGATCTGCCCGCGCTCGCGAAGGCGCTTGGCGCCGTGCCGCACGCGGTGATCGGTTCGTTCGATGCGAGCGGCGAGCTCGCGCTTGCGGGTGCGGGCGCCGTCGCGCGCGCGAAGGTTCGCGCGCTCGGCGAGGCGTGGAGCGGCGGCATGGCCGCAGGAGGATTCTCGTGAGTCGTCAGGCGAAGTCATCATCGCTCCGCGCGCTCGTCATCACCGCGCCCGGAATCAACTGCGACGGCGAGCTCTGCGAGGCGTTCGAGCTCGCGGGCTGTACGGTCGACAGCGAGCTGCTCTCGCGGCTCTCTCGCGACCCTGCGCAGATCGACCGCTACGACCTGATCGGCCTTCCCGGCGGCTTCAGCTACGGCGACGACATCGCGGCGGGCCGCATCATGGCGGCGCTCATCCGCCAGTCGATCTATCCCGCGCTTGCCGCCGCGATCGAGCGCGGCACGCCGATGATGACGCCGTGCAACGGCTTCCAGATCGCGGTGCAGGCGGGGCTTCTGCCGGGGCCTGCGGCTGGCGAACCGTGGGGCGATGTGCCCGCGGAGCCGACCGTCGCGCTTGCGCAGAACGCGACCGCGCGCTTCAACGACATCTGGACCACGATGGAGGTCCCCGCGAACACGCGCTGCGTGTGGACGCGCGGCCTCGTCATGGACGCCGACACCGCGCTCATCCCATGTGCGCACGGCGAAGGGCGCTTCGTCGCCGACGAAGACACCGTCGCAGAGCTCGAGGCGAACGGCCAGGTCGCGGTGCGATACGGCGCGAGCGACCACTTCAACGGATCCGTCAACCGCATCGCGGGCATCTGCGATGCGTCGGGACTTGTGTTCGGCCTCATGCCGCACCCCGAGCGCTACCTGCGCTGGACGCAGCATCCGCGGTGGACGCGTCTCGCGGAGGCGCAGCGCGCGGGCGACCCGCCAGGGCTGCAGATGTTCAGAAACGCCGTCGCCCACGCGATGGCGCGGCGCGAAGGCGCAGGAGCGCGACGATGACGACAGGTGCGACGGCAGGCACGAAGACGCTCCGCTGCGCCACGGTCGGCGTCGGCAAGATGGGGCGCCATCACGCACGGCTCTACGCGACGACGGAAGGATGCGAGCTTGTCGGCGTGGTCGATGGGAACGCAGACCGCGCCGCGAAGATCGTGGAGGAGTGGGGCGGCCGCGCGTTCTCGTCGGTCGAGGACTTGATCGCCTCGGGCGTCGACGCCGTGACCGTCGCGACGCCGACTGTGACGCACCGCGCGATCGTCGAGCCGCTCCTCAAGGCGGGCGTCGCGTGCCTCGTCGAGAAGCCGCTCGCGCCCGATGTCGCCGAGGCGCGCGCGATCGCGGACCTCGCGAAGAGCACGGGTGCGCTCCTTCAGGTCGGTCATGTCGTGCGCTACGACCCCGTGATGGTCGCTGTGCGCGAGCTCGTGGCCGCAGGCTCGATTCGCCCGCGCTTCATCGAGATCGACCGCGTCAGCCCGATGACCTTCCGCTCTGTCGATGTCGGCGTCGTGCTCGACATGATGATCCACGACCTCGATGTGCTGCTTGCGCTGATGGGCGCGGAGCCCGAGGAGATCCACGCGAACGCAGTGTGCGTGGTCGGCGAGGCCGAGGATGTCTGCAACGCGCGGCTCGTCTTCCCTGCGGGCGCCGACGGCATCCGCTGCACGGCGAATGTGACCGCGAGCCGGCTCGCGCTCAAGACAGAGCGCAAGATCCGACTGATCAGCGAGGATGCCTACATCTCGGCCGACTTCGTCGAGAAGAAGGGCACCGTCGTCCGCAAGACCGCGAACGCGTCGCAGCTGGCCGATGTGCGCGAGCGCCTGCGCAAGGGCGAGGATCTGTCGGGCGTCAACTACCTCGAGATGATCGCGATGGAGCCGCTCGCGGTCGGCTCGGGCGAGCCGTTGAAGCTGCAGTTGCTCGACTTCCTCGACGCCGTGCGCACGAACCGCCGGCCGCTCGTGAACGCGGAGGACGGCTTTGCGGCCGTCCGCACAGCCGAGCGCATCGTGGCCGCAGCAAGGGCAGCGGGCGCGAGGATGGTCTGAGCGGGTTCGCTCGATCGGCGCCCGTGAATCGCCGATGAGGCACCTCATGCCGACCGCCGACCGCTACAGCTCCGAAGCGCCCGCCGAGTGCGATGTCGCCATCGTCGGTGGCGGCTTCAGCGGACTGATGTCGCTCGTGCGGCTCGCGCAGTGCGCGCCGAAGTGCCAGTGCGTGGTGTTCGAGCGTCGGCCGCTCGCTGCGCCGGGCGTGGCGTACGGCGCGTGCGACGCCAAGCATCTCCTGAATGT
>JBIKTI010000339.1:0-3582 GCA_044348205.1 Phycisphaerales bacterium
ACGCGGCAGACCCTGCGCACGCCGCGACGAACGCAGCGAGGGCTCCGCCGAGGACGGGGTTCAGGGCGAGATTGAGGGGCTTCTTCCGCTGCATGCGTTGATCGACTCCCGCCTCAGATGCCGATAGACCCGTGCCCGTCGGCGCTCGCGCCCTCGTACACGCTCGTCGTCGGGGCGATGCGGCGGGCGGCGCATCGGCGAACCATGCCGAAGGGTCGCGCGAACGAGACCGCTCGGCCCACGGCGTCGAACGACGATTGGAGTAGAAGCATGGTGAACCGACCGCTCCGAGCATTCCTGCCGTCCTGCACCGCGTTCGCGTGGATGCTCGCGGCCGTGCTTCCCGTGACCCTCTCGGCGCTTTCGGGGTGCGCTCCGCATCGTACGCTCGAAGACGAACTCATCCGCTCGGGCCAGGCCGTCGGCGACGCAGCGCGCTGGCGGGCCTTCGACACCGAGGAGCCCGTCGAGCTGAAGACGACGGGCGCGCTGGCCGTCGAGGTCGACAACTTCGCGGGACCCGTCGTGATCCGTGCCGACCGCAAGGTCGAGAGCACCTTCGTCGAGGTCCGTCGGGTGGCGCGTCATGGCCTCGGCCGCTGGGACGAGTCGCGCGACGCGCTCGACACGGCGCAGTGGACGGCCACGCTCGAGCCGAGGGCCGGTGGCGGCGAGACGCTTGTCGTCCGCACCGACACCCCTGACGCCGAGAAGCACTTCCAGAGCATGGAGATCCTCGTGGTCACGCCGGCGCTCGACACCGTGAAGGTGCGCTCGACGCGCGGCGGCGTCACCGTGATCGAGAACCGCGGCGTCGTCGACATCGAGACCACGCGCGGCGATGTGCGCGTGCTGACGCCGTGGCCGATGACAGGCCCAATGACGGTCGTGACGAGCGAGGGGTCGATCGACTACCGCGTGCGCGGCGAGTCGCGCGGGGTGTTCGACTGCGAGTCGCGTGGCGGCGAAGTGCGCCAGCGCGCGGAGTTCGGCAAGTGGGTCGCGCTCGAGAAGGGCAACGACCACGACCGCTTCCGCGCGGTGCTCAACGACGGCACGAACCCTGTGGTCCTGCGCACGACAGAGCAGCCGATCCGTGTGGCGATCGTGCCAGACCCGACGAAGGTCGGACCGATCATCCGTGATCCGTGATTGGAGCGGTCGCCGCTGCGGCGGCGACCTTTGGCGGTCAGGCCTTGGAGTGAATCCAAGGCCTGCCTGGAGTGCGCCCCGCAGTCGAGGCCGGCTTCGCGATTTGCGCGCCTCGGTGCTGATCGTGCGAAGAACCGTCTCCTGCGTTCGCTACCATCACAGCCTGTGAAGGAAGTCCAAGACCACTGGTTCCGCCTCGCCAAGGAAGAAGGCTACCGCTCGCGGGCGGCGTACAAGCTGATCGACATCGACGACCGCAAGCGCATTCTCCGCAGAGGTGCGCGCGTGCTCGACGCGGGCGCTGCGCCCGGCAGCTGGGCGCAGGTCGCCGCTGCGCGCGTCGGGCCGAAGGGCGAGGTGGTCGCGGTCGATCTCAAGCAGATCAACGGCGGAGGCTATCCGCCGAATGTGCGGCTGATTCAGGCGGACCTGCGCGAGATCACGCTCGACGACCTCGACGGCCATCCGTTCGACTGCATTCTGTCCGACATGGCTCCCGACACGACGGGCGACCCGATGGGTGACGCCATGCGTTCGGCGCGGCTCTGCCACGATCTCCTCGATCGCGCGGCAGAGTGGCTGCGCCAGGGCGGCAACCTCGCCATGAAGGTCTTCGAGGGCGGCGAGTACCCCGAGCTTCTGAAGCGCGCGGGACGCATGTTCGAGGAGGCCAAGGGCTACAAGCCGCGGGCCTCGCGCGCAGAGAGCGTCGAGATGTTCGTGGTCTGCCTCGGCTACCGCGGCAACGACGGCCGCGTGCCCACAGCGGAGGACGCGCTGCTTCCCAAGCGCAAGCCTTCCAAGGGCTGGTGAGGCCGGGTGGGGTTGGTGACGCTCGCGCAGCTCCTGCGCCTCTCCCGCCGATCCTGCGCATCACGCCGCCCGCAGGCCCCGCTCCACGCTCGCGGACGCGAGGCACGGGGCTTGCATCGACCGCTCCGCGGCTTTCCGCCGCACCAGAGAGAACCTCGGAGCGACCCATGCAGATCAACAGCGCGTCCCTGCAGTCGAAGACCATGATTCCGCTTGCGCGGAAGCCGCTTCCCACTGAAGCGGCCTTCTCCAAGCTGAGTCCGACGAGTTCTGGCCCTGTCGGGCAGCTGCCCATCGATGCGAACGCACCGACCAATGCGGTGCTGGCGTCAGGCACAAAGCCGCCGCCGGTCGATGCGAACACGATCCTGCAGAACTGGGGCACCTCGAACAGCCTCGCGGACCTCAATGTCGACGGCATCGTCGATGCGCATGATCTCGCGATGGTGCTGAACATGCAGGAGGGCGGCGGCGACGGTGGCGTTGCAGGCGTCGACGACGGCTGGTCCGGCGTGACCGGCGACCACAACGGCGACGGCGCGGTCGACGCGCAGGATCTCGCGATCTCGCTGAACAACGCGAAGGGCGGCTCTGGCGACGACGGCTGGTCGGGCGTGACCGGCGGCGACCACAACGGCGATGGCGCGGTCGACGCGCAGGATCTCGCAATCTCGCTGAACAACGCGCAGGGCGGCTCTGGCGACGACGGCTGGTCCGGCGTGACCGGCGGCGACCACAACGGCGACGGCGCGGTCGACGCGCAGGATCTCGCGATCTCGCTGAACAACGCGCAGGGCGGATCGAGCTGGTCTGGCCTGACGGGCGGCGACCTGAACGGCGATGGCACTGTCGATGCCTTCGATCTCGCCATGTCGCTGAATGGACCGCAGACGAAGCAGGCGACCGCCTCGGTGGGCACAGAGCCGATCGCGGTCGGCGACGCTGCGACTGTCGCGACGGACGCGGCGGGCGAGGCGCCCTCTGCGCCTGCGCGGGCGATCGACGAGGTCGTGCGCGGCGTCTTCAAGTTGTTCGATGGCGACCGCGATGGCGTGCTGCTCCCCGAGGATCTCTCCGAGACTCCGTCGATCTTCAAGCGCTTCGACGCCGATGCGAGCGGCATGATTACCCGCGAGGAGCTCACCAAGGGCCTCATCGACGAGTTCGACCGCTTTGCCGCCGCGCGCTCCGACGCAGATCCATCCGTCTTCAGCAAGCGATGGCTCGATGCGTTCGCGGGCCTGCGCCGCGCACCCGACTACACGGCCTACCAGAAGCTCGGCGAGCTTTTCTCCCAGCCCGGTGGCCTGAACCCGCAGACTGCTTCCACGATCCTGTCCGCGAAGGCATGAATTGAGCCATGCCCTTCGTCCGTGAACCAGCCCGCGGCAGGACGCCGCGGGCTGTTCTCATTGGCGCGATGCGACGCAATCGCGGGAAAATCAGGTGAACGCGTGAAAACGCACAACCCGTGCCATCGTGCTGCGTAAGAGTCCTCGGCCTCGCGACACGGTTTCCGATGCGGCGTAAGGGACTCCGCCGCACATCGCGAACCGAGTGCCGTCAGGCGCCGAGCGCAAGGTCAAGGCCGGGCGCAAGGTCAAGGCTGGGCGAAAT
>JBIKTI010000505.1:0-3581 GCA_044348205.1 Phycisphaerales bacterium
GTTTACGTCGGCACTCGGTGAAGTCAAAGGCTTATGGGGGTGAAACCTCGGGCTGAGGGGGTGGAGCAGGAACGCAGGGCACAAGAAGCCCTTCGGTGGGCGAAGTGGGTACGAGCTAGGCTCCAGTACCTCAACTTCTGTGCAAACATCCTATGCGTCAATGGCTTCGGAAGCGGCAGAGACCGTTGAAAGGGGCCTGAAAGGAATCTGTCCCGGCCAGCTGAGAAAGACCTCTTCCAGCTTAAGGGTTTGCAACATGGCAACAGGATCAGCAGTGGACGGCTCAACATCGCTGTACTTGATGACAACGCGCTTTCACAAGCGCCTGTTACCTGCTGGATACTCCCTCGTGTGTAGAAAAGCAAGGAGCAACGGATGTCAAGTGACCTGGTGGTGATATGAACACACTCTAAGACATGTTTTCGGAACGAAAGCGGTTTTTGTTCAGGCTCAAGGGAGCATGGGCGCAGAGGCCATGCTGGGGATGCGAGCGGAGCTCAAGCATCTCTGCCAACGGCTCTGCAACTATACGCCGGGTTTTCGCCGCCACCCGCCAGAATCTGGCAGGAAAGTGTCCACCCTTCCCCTGCGGCCGCGAATGGACGCAAGGAAGTCATGTAAATTGCTTGTCGCAAGCAGTTGTCCATGCCTGATTTCCCCCTCAAGCAAGCCCCGAGAATTCGACGCGGATCATGGCGTCGCCAGGCCCTGGTCTGGCTCTCCTCAGGACTGATGGCGGGAACTCTGTTGCCCCCATCCCTGGCCTCCACCAACGCTACGCCCTCGCCACCGGCGGCTGCATCGCCCCAACTGCTGGATGTAGGCGAGGAGTACCTGCTCGGCGCAGGCGACCAATTGGCTATCTCCTTCCTCTCCCCCGCCTACACCAACCTGGGAGGAAGCTTTGATCTTCTCAATGATGGCAGCTCCAGCCTGCCACTGATTGGATCAGTGGTCCTTGATGGCTTGACTGTGAACCAGGCGAACCGCTGGCTTACCAGTCTCTATGGTCGCTACTTGCGGCGCCCTGAGCTCAATCTTCGCGTTGTCAAACCGCGACCGATGCAGGTATCGATGGTAGGGGAGGTAGAAAACCCTGGCCTTTATATTCTGAACCCTGGTGGGGAATCTTCAGAAGTTGAAGGTCAGAAAGGTAGCATCCCTGGACTGCCCAGGGTTGTGTCCTTGATCCAGAGAGCCGGTGGCATCACCTTGAACGCCAATATTAGCGATGTCCGCTTGCGACGCCGCATCCCTGGAAAGACGGGCCAACTACGAGAGATCCAGCTGAATTTAGTTGCTCTACTACAACAAGGAGATAAGCGCCAAAATCCGCTTCTGTTTGATGGGGACACCCTGATGATCAGCCGAGCACCAGCGCCACCCCCTGATGAAGTTCTTGAGTTGGCGGCCACCAACCTTGCCCCTCAAAGTATTCAAGTCAATGTTATCGGAGAAGTCAAAAGTCCTGGCCGCATTCAGTTGCGCGCTGGGACGCCACTCATTCAAGGGGTGCTTTCGGCTGGTGGCCCCAATCAACTCCGGGCCAATCGTGGCAACATTGAGCTAGTGCGTATCAATCGGAACGGGACCGCGACCTTGCGACGTTATGCACTTGATTTGTCACAAGGTGTCAGTGGTCCTCGCAACCCACCCCTGCGAGATGGTGATACAGTGCTAGTCAATCGCAGCGTGATCGCTGCTGGCGCTGATGCGATTACGGCCGTGACAACCCCAGTGACCGGATTGGTGAATATCCTGGCATTACTCAGAATCATCCAGGATTACAACAGGAACAACTAAAGAGGGCCATCAAGGCCCTTCTTCACCTTTGCTCCTTACTATCAAGATAATAAAAAGCCCCAGAAATCTGGGGCTTTCGACGCGGAGTCAAGACAAATCTCAGAAATTTGAGACCATTGTAGTTTACATGGATGCGGGAATTTGATTCGTCGAGCGACGAATCCGAGACCTCATCCGGCGGGCATAGCTGAAGGCAACTCCCGCACCAAAAATCGGCAGAGGAGAAGGAACGATGTAGGAAACGTTCGGGTTCCAGAAACCTACCAAATCAACGTTATTGATGTCTTGGAGCTGCCAGATACCATTGGGATAGCCGGGAGTACCAGTATCGCTAGTATCGCTGAACCCATTGGTGTTGTAGGCAGCAACATCGGCGAACGTGCCAGCACCATCGGCCAAATAAGGCATCACAGCATAGTTTGCCTGAGCCATTGTTTCAAAGATCACAGCTGGATCTGAATCAGATTTCAGACCAAGATCAACGACGGGAATAAATTGCCAGTAGTAACCATCTTTGAAGAGATAGTTAGGATCATAGCCAGAGACGCCACTCGGAGTAAAAACTACGGATGCAAGGGTGGTGTAGGTGTTGGCGACGGGATCTTTCTTGGAAAGATAGACTGTAACATTATTACCTAATTGCCAATCTGCAGCACTGATGAATGCGGGCATGCCCAGAGCATTGACCTTAACATTATCTCTTGTTGTCTCAAACGTGTAACCAACACTCGCGTTAGTAGGCGACGAAGGAAGTACATACTGGGTTTCATCGTAACCCCAAGGCGGTCCGAAGGCAGGGGTGTAGATGGGGGAAATGTAATCAGCAGGTGCCGCCTGAGCCGGAACAGCAGCTGAAAGGGCGATAGAACCAGTCAATGCTGATGCGGCCAAGAGTCCGCATTTTGACAATTTAGAAAGAAAAGCCTTCATTGTTGAAAAAAGAAAGGAGAGTTGGTGAGATAACTGTCAGGAGCGGACCGCAAAACCCTGAAACGTCAACCTGGGCTCAGGGGTTTGTAGACGCTTTCCCGGTCGTGTTTTGCTTGGTCGTGAAAGGGGAAGCGGCAGTTCTGGTAGCAACACTTACAGAATAATTGCCACTGTTAGTGCCGGCAAGCTGCTGAGAAGGGCGAACAGCAGGCGGTTGCTTCGGTACGCCGGGATTAGGCTTTGGCGCTGCCTCAGTGGGGAGAACGAGACCCACAGAGGCGCTGAGAAGGATCAGAGTGGAGGCCAGGATGGTCTTCATGGGGTGGCAAGCTGCCGCAAGGCAGGAAAGCTTGGCGTCATAATAGTCGATGTTGCGCTGCTTGCAAGCCATTGTGCTCAATTCCCGAAGAATCCGGATCGCAAACTGTCCCCCCAGCCCACGCTCAAGACGCCAACCGTCCCAAAAGGTGTAACGTCGAATACATCTGCTGCCACCAGATTCACGAACACAGGCAGGTTCCGCAGGGGAATCCAGGACAGGTTGACATTTGTGCTGCGGCTGCTCTGGCCGATTGAAACGCCGAGATTGGGAAGAACATCGAGACCGGCCGCCACGAAGAACCCGGCATCGGTGGTCTGAAAATTGGCATCAATGGCACTGAAGCTGTTGCCGCCTGCTCCAGCACTGAATTGCAGGCGTTGTGGGAAGCTGGGATCTCCAGGCCGCAGGGGGAAGGCCACCGTCACCGCGCCGTAGCCGTTGACGGATGGCTTGCCGGGTTCATTCCCGTAGCTGTAGGCGTCCATCAGCCCCCCGCCCACGGCCACCTGCAGGTCTGATCGATTCA
>JBIKTI010000340.1:0-3572 GCA_044348205.1 Phycisphaerales bacterium
GCGCGCACATGGCCGCGCGTCAGGACGAAGAGCATGGCGATCGGCCAGATCGAGAAGACAAGCGTGAAGACGACCAGCATGCGGATCGCGCTCGCCTCCGCTGCAGCGCGATCGGGGATGGCCGGGATCGCGTTCGCAGGGATGTCGGAGCGAGCCTGCATCTGCTCGCGCATGAGGGCGGCGCTCTCGATCTGGTAGTCGACATTCGGGCGCAGCGTGGCGAGCCCGAGCCCAAGCCCCGCCACGACCAGCACAAGGCGAGCCGCGGCCCAGATGCCGACGAGCTTTGCGCCGAGCGCCTTCCGCTGCGTGAGCATCAGCGACCCGATGATGAGCACTATCCCGAGCACGAAGAGCACGGAGGACTGCGCGAAACCCGCCCACTTCATCGCGGCTGGCATCGGCGGCATCTCAAATCCGCTCAGCTTCATCATCTGCTCGGAGAAGAGCGATCCGATCGCACCGAAGCCCTGCAGGCACATGCCGAACAGACCGTACACCGCGGAGAGCACTCCGAAGATCACAGGCCAGCGCGACTGCCGCGCCGCGCGGTCGTCGGGATAGGCCGCGTAGGGATCCATCGCGGGAGGCTGCGTCTGCGGGGAGCTCGAGTCCTGGTCGTTCATGGCGGCATCATGGCCATGGCACCTTGAAAAGGAAAGGGCAAAAAGAAGGCCGCCCCCGATCTCGGGGGCGGCCTCGTCTATTTCGTCGTCGGCAGTCGCTCAGCGCGTCGCCTTGCGGATCCGCGCGACATCGCGCTTGAGGCGCTCGAGTTCCTCCTCGAGCAACTTCTTCTCTGGCGGAAGGTTCGGCGCCTCGTAGACCATCACGGGGTAGCAACGGTCGTACCACTTGAGGATCTCGGTGATGGCGCGGATCTGGTTGCCCATCCGCACGATGGGATCGGAACCCGCGGGGTTCTGGTAGTCGTTCATGAGGAGCGGCTTGGCGGCCATCGCCTCCTTGATCGTGCGCTGCCACTTCGCGTGGAGACGGCGCCCCTCGTCGCTCGCCTCGCGCCACTCCTTCAGCTGGAGCAGCTTTGCGAGATCCTCGACCGTGTCGGCGGTGCCGTCGGAGAACTTCGAGTGCTCAGCGTTCTCCGCGTTCAGCGTGAGGTTCTCGTTGGCGTCGGAGAGCTTGTACTTGCCCTCCATCGTCGAGTACCAGGTGATGTTGCCGCTCTCGTCGCGGTCGTAGCTGCACTCGATCGGATTGGTCACCATCGCCTGGCCGACGACGGGCGGACGGCCGCCCATGCGGCAGACCTCCGCGATCTTCTCAAGCCACGCAGAGAGCTCCGCGCCCTGGATCGACTGGGTGCCTGCAAACATCGTGATCGCGCCGAGCGCGCCGACGCGCATGAAGTAGATCTCGTCGCAGTGGAGCGCGGTGAAAGCGCCTGCCGAGATCGCCTTCTTGATCCACGCCACCACGCGGTGGCGCTTCTTGAGATCCTTGATGGTCTCGTGGATCTTGTCGCCCTCGATGACGAGGCCGCCGGGCGAGTCGATCAGGAGCACGATGATCTGGCCAGGGCCGTACTTGTCGGCGTACTTGCCGATCTCCTCGATCTCGTCGTGGCGCGCGCCGATGCCGACGGTGCCCTCCCACGGGAGGACGATGATGTTCGGGATCTTCTTGGCCTCCGCCGTCGCAGCGCCCGCGCCCGTGGCGCCCGAGCCGCCCGTCGTCGTGCCGGCGCCAGGCGCCGTCGCTGCGTCCGCGGCGGTCTTGCCGTCGATCGTCTCGAGCTTCTTCAGGTCGAAGTTCACGATCGTTCGGCGCACGGCACGGCCACCCTCGTCGATCTCGACGACGATGAGCGACTTGTCGATGCGGACGACTGTGCCCTCGATCGTGACCTCGCGGTTGCCCTGCTTGTAGGTCGCGCGGACCTGCGCGCCGACATCGCCGCGCCAGACGGAGCCGTTGGGAAGCTTCACATCCGCCGCGAAGGCGGGAAGCGCGGTGCCGAACGCGAGTGCGAGCGCGAGGGTCGCGCCGGCCACGGTCTGAAGAAGCGATCGTGTCTTGGTCATGGTTCGAATTCCGTCTCTGTCATTCCGATTTCGGTCGGTCGTCGCATGATCCGTCGCATGATCCGACAACCGTGTGTCCTTCGCGGTCGATCTCTGGTTCGCCCCGCCACGGAGGCGAGGTCGGCTCAGACGCAGCCCGCACGCCGAGGCTTCCACCTCGTCGCGCGCCGCGCGCCTCAGGTTCCGCGCCGTCCGCCCATGCCGCCGCCGCCGAGGCCCGGGCGACCCGAGCCTCCGCCGCCACCGCCGTTGCCGCGGCTGCCGCGCTCGGCCTCGCGGATGCGCTGGATGTCCTTCTTGATGTTGTCGATCTCGATCTCGATCGCGGTCTGGTTGATGCCGCGGCGGCCGAGGCGCGCCTCGATCGCGGGGTACTGCTTCAGCGCCGCGAGCATCTTCTCGAGGACGGCGCGGCGCTTTCCGAGGCCGACCGTTCCCGGATCCTCGATCTGCTCGAGGTCGGTCAGCCACTCCTGCACGCGCTCGAAGGCCTTGCGCCAGTCGTTGACATACTGCTCAGCGAGCTTCGGGCCCGACTCGACCTGCGCAAACTCGCGGTAGCCGAGGAGGAACATCAGGTCGTCGAGCGTGTCGGCGGTGCCGTCCGAGAGGAGCACATCCTCGGCGAGCGTGGCGTCGAAGTTCGCGGTCGCGTCGCCGCTGCCGTCGACGATCCACACGCCCGTCGTGTTCTCGAGCCACTCGACCTCGCGGCCCTTGAAGCGCACGGAGAGCTGCTTGTCGGGGAACATCATGGCGTCACCGAGGACGAGGTTGTAGCCGCCCTGCTGCAGAATGCCCTTGCCGATGCCCGTCCACGCGGTCTCCATCTTGCTCTTGACATCGGCGTCCTCCCAGCCCTGCGCCATGCTGGCGACGCGTGAGAGGCCCCAGAGGCGCGCGTCGCTCTTCATGTAGAGGTCGGGCCAGCCGAGGGCGACAAGCGACGCGAAGCCGACCGAGTCCTCGACCCACATGATCTGCGGGATATCGCGGAGATCCTCGTGGAGGCGCTTGACGATGTCGCGGTACTCCTCGATCGCGGGCATGCCGAACTCCTCGCGGTCGTCGTTGCGGAGGTAGTTGTTGCGATCGATGTCCGCGCTCTTGAGGTGGTAGACGATGATGTCGGGCTTCTGCTTCCTGATGTCCTCGATCATGATCTCGACAAGCTGCTTCGAGACATCTGTGCCCATCTGGCCCGTCATCGGGAAGACATAGACCTTGGGGGACGCGAGGGTCGACGGAAGCTTCGCGTTCTGCGGAGCCGCGGGCGCGGGCGCGGCGAGGGCGCTCGGAGCGCTCATCACGCCCGCGACGACCGCTGCAAGGCCTGCAAAGACACCGACCTGAACCGCGCGCGTAAGACCGGCCGTGATCGAGTGGCGAGCGTGACGCATGGAGAGCACCTCTTTGTGGGACAGTCTGGCAAGGAAGTCGTTCATCGACCGCGGCGAGGTCCATCGCTTGAACCGCGCCACGGAGCGCCTCCGTGGAGCGGGGCGTTCGCGCCGCCGGCACGCAAGA
>JBIKTI010000342.1:0-3557 GCA_044348205.1 Phycisphaerales bacterium
ACAGCGGCTCGGTTTCCGCGGGAGGAGTCCGACCACGGCCGCGCGCTCGCCTTCGAAGAACTTGCGTTGAGGGGCCAAGTCCTACTGGCGATGGGAGACACAGGCGCTGCAGTCGGGCAAGCGAAGCTGGCGATCGAGATGTCAGATCGAAACTGGCGGGAGTCGCTGGAGGAAGACGAGGTGGATTCCACCATCGCGGTCCTTGCGTCGCTCCCCGCGGAGCCGACTCCTGAATCGACGCGAATTCGGCAGGCGGCAGCCCAGAGGGCCACAGCGCTGCGTTCCTTCGCGCAGGCCCTCGCAGAGTCGGATCCCGACGGTTCCACCGAGGCATTCCGTCTCGCGATCGAAATCAGCGAGACGCTGGCGAAGACCGATCCCATCGATGCAATTCGCCGCTCCCAGATCGGTGGACAGGCGATCGGTGCGGCAATCGCCCGACAAGCTGTCCCTGCGCTGCTCGAGGCACAGATGAGCGTGTTTGGCGGGCGAACGGCGACCGTCGAGTCTCGAGATGAAGCCGAGGGCTGCCTTGGACTCGCGAAGGTCCTCTTGCGCCGCGGCGCGGCTGCTGATCGGGACGAGGCGGCGCGCGTCCTCGTCCGCGCCCTTGTCATTGCGAGAAGGCACGGGCATGCGCTGCAGTATGAGATGGAGACGAGATTCGGAAACCTGCTGATCGAGCAAGGGCGGACTGGCGATGCCGTGCAGTTCTTCCTGAACGCCGTGGAGGAACTGAACTGGCGGCGGCGGCAGATTGAAGGCGAGGAGCTCTCCAGGGCTTCGCGGATCTCGGAGCTTCGAAGAGTCGCGGATCCATTCGAGGGCCATGTTCGCTGCGTTGCGCGTGCGGCGGCTGACGGCGATGCGACGGCGGTGCTGCATGCAATCCGCATGGCGCGTGGGGTAGCGTTCCGTGAACTCGCCGCGCGCGGGGGAGTCGACCCGACGTCGATGCTCTTGCGGCAGGCGGTTGCTCGCGGGGATGAGCAGCTGCGAGGCAAGGTGGAGCTGGCTGTGGAGGCGCGAGAGAAGGCCTCGAGGGAAGCTCTCGCCATCGAGAGCGAGCTTCGAGATGCGAGGAACTCGACAGAGCAGAAGTCGGATCGCTTTGCACGGCTGCTTGCGGTGCAGGAGGACCAACTCGCTGCGACCGATGAGATCATGCAGCTGCTTCGCAAGACACCGCTCGGGATCGTGCCTCGACGAACTCAGGCGCCCGGTCTGGCCGAGGGCGAGTGCTTGCTCGCATACCAGTTCGGGGCGCTTGAGTCTTGGGTTGTCGTGTCAACGGCGATGGAGACCCGCTGCCATCGGTTGCGGTGGCCCGATGGTTCGCCTGTGACAGCCCCTTCCGTCGCCGAGCGCGCAGTACGCCTGATGAGGGACTACTCGGATCCGGACCAGCCCGATCCGCGGTCGGAGGCGCTCGTGAGAGATGACGAGACTTCACTCGGAGCGGCGCTGCTCCCGAAGGACATGCTCGAATCACTGCGCGCGAGCGATCTGGCGATCATCGTTCCCGATGGTCCGATGGTCGGATTTCCGTTTGAGGCGCTCAGGATTCCGATGACCGAGGGGCAGGACTCCCGCTGGGTTGAGGCTGGCCCTGCGACGGTCTATGCCGCAGCACCGCCTCTTGGCCAAGGTTGGCGCACGGCGTGGCCCGTCGGCGGGACGCCGTCGCTTGTGGCGGTCGGGGTCGGAGAGTTTGGCGGGGAGGACTTCGCAGGCGCGGGTTCCAACCGCGAGATCCTGGGCTTTGGAGCCCTGCCTCGGCTTCCCGCTGCCGAACTTGAGGTTCAGTCGATCAAGGAGCTGTGGGAGAGGCGGTTTCCCGATGGCGCCGCGAAGATCCTCCAAGGGCCTGGCGCCACGCATGACTCCGTCGTCGCTCTGGTGCGGCAACCTTCCGTGCTGCATTTCGCGACGCACGGATTCTCGTTCGGCGGAGCGCGAGTCGGCGAGTCATGTGTCAGGCTGGCGCAGAGGTCGGCGGATGCTCCCGATCGGATTCGGCTTCGCGAACTGCTCGCCGACTGGGCCGGGAGGTTGGCTGGCACGCGGCTGGTCGTCTTGAGCGCGTGCGAGACAGCGAAGGGCACAGTTGAGATCGGAGAGGGCACGGTGTCCCTGACATGGGGATTCCTGCACGCAGGAGCAGGAAATGTCCTCGCCACTCGGTGGAGCGCAAGCGACCAAGGTTCCTACTTCCTGATGCGTCGGTTCTACGAGAACTACCTTGGCGAGTATCAAGACCAGCGGCGGTGCGGGCGAGAGACCTTTGGCCCGGGGCAGCCGATGTCGGCCCCGGTCGCGCTCGCAGAGGCACGACGCTGGATCCGTCGACTGACTGCCGCCGACATTGGTGAATCTTCGGCTGCGGCGAGAACCTTGACTCCTCGCGAGGGAGTCGCATTCAACCGCGCTGCGACTGGCGGCCCTTTTGATCACCCGTGGTACTGGGGGCTTCTCGAATTCACGACTCGGCCGGATTGACGAGCCGAGGCTGCTCCGGTATCCCGGAGAGAGTCGCTGCACGGCGCCTCGTGGAGAGAGTGCGGCGAGGACATGAGGCTGCTGCCGTCACCGGGCAGCCGACCGATGCTTCGCCGCAACGGGGACCCATCACCCCGACCCGCGCTGGCGGGATTCGCGCAGGCGGCCGGAAGCCCCTCACCACGCCGGAAACCGCGGCGCGCGCCCGCCGAGCACGGCGGCGATGTCCTTCACGACCCAGCTCATGTTGTCCATGGCGGTCATCGTGCGGCTCGCAAGGTGCGGGGCGAGGTATGCGTTCGGGACATCGATCAGCGGGTAGTCGTCGCCGAAGGGCTCGGGGTCGTGGACATCGAGCATCGCCGCCGCCGCGGGGTTCTCGCGCAGCCACTCCGCGAGCGCGTGGGCGTCGAGCACGAAGCCCCGGCTCGTGTTGATGAGGTAGGAGTCGGGCCGCATCGAGCGGATCAGGTCGCACGAGACGAAGCCGCGGTTCGACGGGCGACCGTCGATGTGAATCGTGAGGAGGTCGCTCTCTGCGAAGAGACGCTCGAGCGACACGGGCTCTGCGCCCGCGCGCCGCTCCGCGGGGATCTCCTCGATGTCGTGGTAGATCACGGTGAATCCGATGGCGCGCGCGACCTCCGCGACGCGCTTTCCGATGCGGCCGAGGCCGAGGATGCCGAGCGTGAGCTCGTTCATCTGCCAGAGCCCGACGACATCCTGGCGGATCAGGTTCCACTCCGCCGAGTCGACGGGCTCCTCGAGGAAGAGCCTCGGCCGCAGCACATCGCAGATGAGGCAGAGGATGTACTCGACGACGGCCTGCGTGTTCGCGTCGGGCGCGTAGACGACCTGCACGCCGCGCGCCTTGCACGCGTCGAGGTCGATGTTGTCGAGACCGACGCCCGCGCGGCCGACCACCTTGAGCCTCGGGAGATGCGCGAGGATCGCCTCGTCGACGCGCGTGTAGGTCCGCACGACGAGCGCCTCGACCTCGGGCGCGGCGTCGACGAAGCGCTCCTCGTGGATGCCGCATCGCAGCACCTCGAAGTGTC
>JBIKTI010000341.1:0-3557 GCA_044348205.1 Phycisphaerales bacterium
CGCGCCGTGCGCAACGGATGAAAGGCCAGGCCTCTCTTCCTCTGTGCCTCCGTGCCTCCGTGAGAGACCTGATCCGGCCGACTTGCGCGAGCGGCGGTGGAGTCGACGGCCGACATCATCCGTTCCTTGGACTTTGTCCAAGGGCATCCGTTCGTTCCGTGGCACCAAAGGGAGCCGCCGCAGCCGCGACCGCTCAAACCACGGCTCAGTCCCCGGGCATCAGGCCGTCGATCAGCGCGTCGAACGCTGCGCGATTCGATTCGACCGTGTCCTTCGGTCCGACGAGGCGGAAGAAGACATTGCGTCCCTCGGCCTGCACGATCGCCGCGAGCTGCTTGAAGCCGCGCTTCGCGGCGGGCGCACCCATCGCGAAGTAGTCGCCCTCGAGCTCGACGAGCTCGACCTCGAGCGGCCCGACGGTCTTGCGCGCGCGCTTCGCGGTCACAGCCTCGTCGCCGTTGCGGAACTGGCCGCGCCAGCGCTCGATGTTCGCCTCGAGCGGGCCTCCGTCGCCCGCCACGAACACGCTGACGATCAGCTCGGCCGTCAGCGTCGAGTCCGCACCACCTGGAACGCTGTACTGCAGCGTGCGGAACTGCATCGATGGCTTCGTCCAGACCCATGAGCTCGGCTTCGGCCCACGCAGGCCAGCGACCTCGAGCCACTGCGGGTCGTCCGCGCTCGTCGAGACCTTCCAGTTCGCGGGATCGGCCGTCGAACCCGCCGACGGTGCGGCAGTCTCGCCTGCGGCTGCAGCGGCGGGCGCTGCGGGCGCGGGCGCGGGCGCGGGCGCTGCCTCCGTCACGGGCATCGCGGGCGCGGGTGGCTTCGGCGCTGGCGCCTCGGTGCACGCAGTGACGGCCGCAGCGGCGGCTGCGAGGAGCGACGCGGGGAAGACGGGGTTCGAGCGGTGCCTGTTCTGCATAAGGGCCGTAGCATAGCCCCCCTCATGGAGACGACGCGTCCCGCCGCCATCACGCTCCGCAACGCCCGCGTGTGGACGGGCGACCCTGCCCGACCCCACGCGACGAGCGTGACGCTGCGCGGCGGCCTCGTCGACTCGGTGGGGCCATCGACCTCGCGCTCGCAGGAGGCCGCCGACCGCTCCATCGACCTCGGTGGCCGCTGGGTCGGCCCCGCGTTCATCGACGCGCATCTGCACATCACGCTCGGAGCCGCCACCCTCGCGCAGTGCAGCCTTGCGGGCTGCACCTCGCGCGACGAGTTCGAGGGGCGCCTGCGCGCCCATCGCGCGAAGCTCGACGATGTGGGCGAGCATGACGCATGGCTCGTCGCCTTCGGCTGGAACGAGGCCGATTGGAAGGGCGACGCACCCACGCGCGAGTGGCTCGCAGCGACCGACCGCCCCGCCGTCGCGTGGCGCATGGACCAGCACAGCTGCGTGGTCAACGACGCAGCGCTCGCGCTCCTCGACACGACCCCGATCGACGGCGGAGAGATCGAGCCCGACCGCGGCGTCTTCCGCGAGCAGGCAGCGTGGAAGCGCGTGATTCCCGCGGTTCCTGCGCCAAGCGCCGCCGCGAAGCGCGCGAACCTCGCGCGCGCGACCGCCTTCCTCCATTCGCTCGGGCTCGCAGCGGGCGGGTCGATGGAGTACCTCTGCGACATCCGAGATGTCTACATCCCGTCGATCGAGTCGCTCACCTTCCGCGTGCACGCAACCGTGCTCGACCGCGACTGGCCGCTCGACGCGCCGCCCGTTCTGCCGCAGGAATCAAGCGATTTCTTCCGCATCGTCGGCTTCAAGAGCTTCGCGGACGGCACGCTCGGCTCGCGCACCGCGTGGATGCTCGAACCCTACGCCGACGCGCCGCGCACGAGCGGCCTCGCGATGGAGCACACGCTGCGCGGCGAGCTTGCGGCGTGGATGCGCGCCGTGCAGAAGGCGGGGCTCTCCCCCGCCGTGCACGCGATCGGCGACCGCGCCGCGCGCGAGCTGATCGATGCGTTCGATGCCTGCACAGACTCGCCCGCGCCGCGCTTCGAGCACGCGCAGACGCTTCACGCGCTCGAGATCCCGCGCATGGCGGGACGCTTCGCGAGCATGCAGCCCCTGCACAAGGCAGACGACGCGCGCCTCGCGCTCGCGCGCCTCGGCCCAGCGCGCATCGGGCGCTTCTTCGCGTTCCGCGCGCTCCTCGAGCACGGCGCGCGTCTTGCCTTCGGCAGCGACTGGCCGATCGTGTCTCCCGACCCGTTGCTTGGAATCCGCGCAGCGGTCACTGGGCTCGACCTCGACGGCCGCCCGTTCGCGACGGAACACTCGATCGGCGTCGCGGATGCGCTCGCCGCCTACACGCGCACGGCCGCCGAGATGCTCGGGCTCCCTGGCGGCATGCTGCGCGAGGGCCGCGCGGCCGATCTTGTGGTCCTCGACCGCTCGCCATTCGAGGTCGACTGGACGCGCGAGCTCCCGAAAGTCGACGCGACGATCGTCGGCGGTCGCACGGTCTTCGAGCGAGCGCCTATCCTCCGCGCCTCGCCCGCGCGCTGACGAAGGAGCTCCATGGACATCGGCATCTTCGGCATCTACAACTCGCTCGGCCCCTCGGGCGCAGCGAGCTACTTCCTCTGGTGCGTCGCAGCGATCACGCTGCACGAGCTTGCGCACGGATGGGCCGCCCTCTGGCAAGGCGACGACACGCCGAGCCGCGAAGGCCGCATGACCTGGAACCCGATGGTCCACATGGGCATCTACTCGCTCCTCTGCCTCGCGCTCGTCGGCATCGCGTGGGGCATGATGCCCACCGACCCGAGCAAGTACCGCTGGGGCCGCCAGGGACGCATCGTCGTGTCGGGCGCAGGCCCCGCGATGAACATCGCGCTGGCGTTCGTCTGCTGGACGGGCGTCGGCGTCGTCGATGGCCTCGCGCCCGACGCGGAGCGCGATTCGATGGCGGGCCGCCTCGTCCAGTTCCTCTTCATCGGCGGCCTTCTCAACGGAATGATCGCGCTCTTCAACCTGCTGCCGCTGCCGCCATTCGACGGCGCAAGCATCGTGGCGGGGTTCTCGCGCACCTACTACCGCTGGATGCACGACCCGCGCATCGCCACGGCGGGCTTCTTCATCGTGCTCGTGGCGATGTTCTCTGGGGTCGCGGGAATCTGCGCGACCGCGGCCGTCACCGTCGGCAGGGCCTGGGCCTTCGGCGTCGAGGGCGTCGTGCTCGCGCTGGCGAAGTAGCCGAATCCGTGGCGACTGGCGCGTTATCGGGGCGTCTCCGCGGTCATTGCATCGCCTCGGCCGTTCCACTACCTTGCTCGACTCGCAACCGCGAGCCGAAGGCGCAGCGCACGGCGGTCACTCCCGTCCCACGCTGCGCCAGAGTCCTCCTGAGTCCGTCATGCGACGGGCGGGACCGAGGTTCGCCTTTCCGAAAGGGTGACGACATGGTCGTCCTCCGCATGAAGCGAATGGGCCGCGCCCATTCTCCGTTCTACCGCCTGTCCGTCATGGACAAGCGCAACCCCCGCGATGGCGCCGTCATCGAGAATCTCGGCTGGTACAACCCGGTCGCGAAGGCGGGCGCCCAGTA
>JBIKTI010000343.1:0-3553 GCA_044348205.1 Phycisphaerales bacterium
ATCCCATCAGCACATAGTCCGCGGTCCACACGGGAATGCGCGCGCCGGTCGCGGGGTTGATCGCGAAGAGGCCGGTCGCGCAGCCGGTCTTCTCCTTCGAGGCCTGGCGGTCGATGTCGGAGCGGTTCTTCGCCCACGCGACATATTCCGCGAGCTTCGTGTTCGACGCATCGCGCGCGATCGCCTGCGCGACGAGCGCGTGCTCGGGCGCGACGACCATGTAGGTCGCGCCGAAGATCGTGTCGGGTCGCGTGGTGAACACGGTGAGCGCGTCGGCGGCGCCACCGTCGATCTCAAAGCGGATCTCCGCGCCTTCGCTGCGGCCGATCCACTCGGTCTGGAGCGTCCGCGTCATGTCGGGCCAGTCGACGGACGCGAGGTCCTCGAGCAGGCGGTCGGCGTAGGCGGTGATGCGGAACATCCACTGCTTGAGCGGCATGCGCAGCACGGGAAACCCGCCGCGCTCGCTGCGGCCGTCGATCACTTCCTCGTTCGCGAGCACCGTGCCGAGCTTCGGGCACCAGTTGACGGTCTGCGTGCCGAGGTAGGCGAGGCGGAAGGTGTCGAGATGCGCCTGCTGCTCGCGCTTCGTGCAGACCGACCACGGCTTGGTCGCGCCGCCTTCGACAGCGATCGCTGCGTTCTCGCGCGCGAGCTTCGCCTCGAGCTCCGCGATCGGGCGTGCCTTCTTCACCGACGGATCGAACCACGACGAGTACGCCTGCAGCCAGATCCACTGCGTCCACTTGTAGTAGTCGGGATCGATGGTGGCGAACTCGCGCGACCAGTCGTACATGAAGCCGAAGCGGCGCAGCTGGCGGCGGAAATTGTCGATCGCCTTCTTGGTGGTGACCTCGGGGTGCACACCCGTCTGGATCGCGTACTGCTCCGCTGGCAGGCCGAACGCGTCCCAGCCCATCGGGTGCAGCACATTGAAGCCCTTCAGCAACTTGTAGCGGCAGAGGATGTCGGTCGCCGTGTAGCCCTCGGGGTGCCCGACATGGAGGCCCGCGCCCGACGGGTACGGGAACATGTCGAGGCAGTAGAACTTGGGCTTCGACGCGTCAAAGCCCGCCTCGCCCGGATTCGGCTGACGGAAACCGTAGCCCTGCCCGTTCGGCCATGCGAGCGACGCCTGCCAGCGCTCCTCGAGCGCGTTCGCATACGCGGCGCTGTAGCGGTGCTGGAGTTCGTTCGCCTCGGGGGCCTTCTCGGTGGGCTGTGCCGACATAAGGGGCGGATTGTAGGGGCGACGCAGCCTGCTGCGATCCACTTGGGGGCTGGACGCGCCGCATCACCTCGAGCGCCGAACGCAGCCCATCGGTCGTCGCGCTACTTCGGCGGGTACAGGTAAGGGGAGCCCTCCCCTTTGAACACAGCCTCGAAACGGGGGTCGATCGCCAGGTAGAAGTCGCGTACGACCGTGGCTTTTCGTACGACCAGCGAGTCCGCTGCGAAGAGGCGCAGGAGTCGGGGTGGGCGGACGAAGAGCTCCGCCGCGTACGAGTTGAAGTCCTGCTCGAGATCTCGCATCGCCCACGGCTTCAGGAACCCGACCTCGAGAAAGCCGAGGCTTGCCTCGCCCTCCGCACGCCGCGTGGGAGGAATCGTTTCGACGCCCTCCCGCTCGTACTCGTAGACGAACCCAGGTGGAAGCGCCGCCCTGAATCGATTTCGATCGAAACGGCCGGGGTGCCGCTCGAGCAGCAGGCTCGAGATCTCATGGTGAAGAGTCTGCACCACATGCTGATCCGTCGGGCGCCCGTCATCCTGATTGCCGACGGCGATGAAGACCATCCCGAGGAAGTAGGCCCCGCCGCCCTTGCGTCCTGTCTGCGAGAGGGTTCCGACGACAACTACATGCCGAAGGACACCCTCGAGCGTTCCTGCGGGGTACCGCGCGAGCTCCACCTCGATGATGTGGCGAATCCGCTCTCGCGATCCTCTGCTCATGCGGGGAGCGGTGAACTCGAGGTATTCGGGGGGGTCGGGCGTCGATGAGATCGGCAGTCGAAACGGAAGGAACCCGTTGAGGAACTCGATCGGTATGTCAAGCGCCGTGGGCGAGACCGCACCCGAAGCCGGGGCGGATTCCTCGGCTGCAACGCCCGTGCTGTTTCCAACGCTCGTTGGCTCCAAGCCTCTCGGCCACACGATGGCGTCCGCCCCGCCCGAGACATCCCCGGGCAAGGCGGTGATTGCGAGTAGAGCGAGGCACGGAAGGAGAAGAAGAGACCTCATGTGTGGATGCCTTCCCATGGCGATCACGGAGCGGGCGGAGCCGCGGCGCGGTCCCGGCAGGAACGGTACTGCGCCTTTGCACGCTCGAGGCAGTCGCCATAACCCTCCGCGGTCACGGCAAGGCTGCGACATGTCATGCACGCGAAGGTGTTGTTCTCCCATTGGTTCAGGCAAGGATCTGTGGGAGAGCCTGGCAGCGGCGTAGGTGGCGGGAATGACTCGTCCAAAGGACATCGATCCGATGGCGGCGGCGGTAGCGGCAAAGGCTGCGGAGACGGACCTGGCATCGGCTGCGGCGCGGGTGCGTTGGGCGCGGGTGCGGCGGGGAGCACCGGCGGATCTTCATTCGTGAGCTCCCCATCGAGAAAGTCCCGCTTTCTCTTTGGTGGAAGCCCGTGCTGTGCGCGGCATGCGTTCAGCGCCGCAAGCGCGGATTCAAACTCATCGCGCGCCTGTGCGACCTCGTGGGACCACTCCCACCATGACAGGGGGTCGAGCGGGTTCCAAGACGCGACCTTGCGCGCCCAGGCAAGCGCCCTGAGCCTCGCAGCCTCTTCCAGGTCTGCGCACGGGCCCGCTGGAGGCGAGTGCACACCGGATGCCGCAGCACCTGCGATGACTGCATAGCCCTCGTTGAATCGATACGGATCCTCAATCGCGAGAATTCCGAAGTCAGGGACCTGAGGTGGCGATTGCGCGGTTGTACCGACCTCGTCGAGGACATTAAACACATCGTCCGCATCCACAGACCCGCTGAAGTCCGTGTCTGCCGTGACAATCGACGAGCCGATCAATCCAACGACCTGCAGCGCGTCATCGATATCCACCGAGCCGGACCGATTGATGTCCTTCGAGCGGAAGGCGAACGCACCCGATCGCACCGCCGAAAGCATCGCCGCCAAAGGCTCCAGGACATAGCCACGAACCACGCCACTTCGTGCGCTGACGAGCGCCGTGGCTTCCCCCGAGACGGTCTCTGACCGCATGGACACGAGAATGTCAGGCACTCCATCGCTGTCCTGATCGGGGACGACCCCGAGCCCTACGCCGAAGCTGGCCGTCGCCGCACCGTACGAAACCTCCCAGATCGGCGCACCATCGGTTCCACCGAGAGCGAGGAGTTTTCCACTCGTTGCGCCGTCGAAGGACGGAGCCGAGATCACCACATCCGGGAGTCCATCCCCATTGAGGTCAGGATGGGCTGTAGCAGCCCACCCGAACTGACCAGTACTGATGCGTTGCCAGATCACGGTCGCAGAGCCACCATCCATGACGGTGACACGATGCGACGCAGGCTCGCAAAGCACGAGTT
>JBIKTI010000344.1:0-3545 GCA_044348205.1 Phycisphaerales bacterium
GTCGAGCAGGGATTGTTCCATCTTCGGGCTGGCTGCGTTGCCCATTTGCGTGGGCGTGAACGAACTCACAAGGTTCTTGATGCGCAATCGGCCCCAAGCCGCGGCCGCATCAAGCCTCATCCGCCCAAAGGGCGTTGGCCCCTGTTGATCGACTGTTCAGGACCGCGCCTCTAGTTCGCGTGGTGGACCTTGGGCGCGAAGGCCGCTGAGGCCGAAACAGGATCTTGCGTTGGCGACCGACGGAATGCCTCGGGCGCAGGGCGGGACATGGAAAGTCCCATAAAAAAGGCTTTCAAGCTCGGAATGAAGCCCGTGCGTCACGCGCGCGGCCGCACCGTGCGCTGCTCAATGCGCTTTTCCGACTTTGTGACGACCACTCGGTCCACGAAGATGCCAGGGGTGTGGATGTGGTCGGGGTCGAGCGAGCCCGTCGGCACGAGTTCCTCGACCTCTGCGACGCAGACGCGACCGCACATCGCAACCATCGGGTTGAAGTTCCGTGCGGTCTTGCGGTAGACGAGGTTGCCCGACTCGTCGGCCTTCCACGCCTTGACGAGGGAGACATCCGCGCGGATTCCCCGCTCGAGGACGAATGTCTCGCCATCGAACTCCATGGTGGGCTTGCCTTCGGCGACCACGGTTCCCACCCCTGTGCGGGTGTAGAAGCCCGCGATCCCCGCGCCGCCAGCCCGCATGCGCTCCGCGAGCGTGCCCTGCGGGTTGAACTCGAGCTCGAGCTCCCCCGACATGAACTGACGCTCGAACTCCGCGTTCTCGCCCACATAGCTCGACACCATCTTGCGGATCTGCCGCGTCTCGAGGAGGAGCCCGAGGCCCCAGCCGTCGACGCCCGCGTTGTTGCTGATGGCGGTCAGGCCGCGAGCCCCAGAGTCACGGAGCGCGATGATCAGCTGCTCGGGGATCCCGCACAGGCCGAAGCCACCGACCGCCACGGTGATTCCATCGCGAACAAGGCCGTCGAGGGCCGCTGCGGGCGAGGCGAAGACTTTCGAGGTGGCCGTCGCGCGGCCTGCGTGGGTGTGTGTAGCGGACATGGGCGACGAGTGTAGCGGTGTGCCACGGGGCGTTGCGCGTGGCGGAAACACCGCAGGCGCCTGCGATCCGTGGCGGATTGCGCAGGCGCCTGCGTCAGATCTTGGCTTGGTCGAGTCGTCGATCTGCGGGAGAGCCCGTCAGTTCGAGGACGCGGGGGCGCGGCCCTCACGAGCCGCGATGTCTGCCGCCATCTCGGTCGCAGCGTCGGGGTTCGCAGCCTGCAGCGCAGAGCGGATCTTCTCGAGCGCCTTGTTCTGGATCTGGCGCACCCGCTCCTTGGTCACGCCGATCACCTGACCGACCTGCTCGAGGGTCAGCGGCTGCGCGCCCTCCGTGGCCTCGGGGATCGTGGTCCCCGACTCCGCGGAACCGAGGGCTGCGAGCGCCGTCGAGGCGTCGATCCCGAACCGATGGCTGATGACCTTGATCTCGATCTCCGAGAGGTCGGCCTTGTTCGCTGTGACGATGTGCTTGACCTCGTCCGCGCACTCGCGCTCGTGGGTGGCGCGCACGGTCTCGAGGTGGTTCGAGCGCTCGAACGCTGGGTCGTACTCCGCGCCGAAGCGGCGGTTGTGCGTGGTCACCTTGATGCCGTGCCGGCTGAAGGCCTTCAGGATCGCGCGGCAGGCGTAGGTGGAGAACTTGAACCCGCGGCCGCAGTCGAACTTGTCGACCGAACGCATGAGGGCCATGTTGCCCTCGCCGATCAGGTCTGCGAAGTCGACCTCGGAGAGGCGGACGCGCTTGGCCATGGCGAGGACGAGCGCGAGGTTCGTCTCTGCGAGCTGCTCGCGGTACTTGTGGGCGGTTCCGTGCCAACGGAGAAGCTGGCGCGCCTCCTCGAGGGTGACGGGCCGCGACGCCGCGCGCTTCTGGATCTCGGAGATGCTGAAGCGCGCGAAGTTGTACTTCATGAACAGGATGCGCTCCTGCGCGCCGGTCAGCAGGATCGTCGACTGCGACTTGGGCGACCGAACGGTGCGGCTGCGCGCCGCGATGAAGTCGTCCATCAGCGGGCGGTACCAGGTGACATCGGGCCGCTCGATCTCACCGATTCCGTAGATCCGCTGCTCCGCGTCGGGCAGCTGGAAGTCGGGGTGGTCGATGTAGTCCATCGGCTCTGCGAGGATCGCCTTCAGCGTGCGCTCCTCGGCAGGGCTCAGCGGCTCGAGAAGGGCAGCGGCCATCGGCTGCTTCGACGCCGCCATCGCGCCCTGGTTGCTCTCGCCAGAGGCCGCGCCTCGGGCGCGACGCGCTGCTGGGCCAGCGGCCGGCCGCACGGACAGCCCGTTGCGCTTCCGCGCACGCGCCAGGGGCGACTCGCCAGGCGAGGGTTCGATTGGGGTTCGGTTGGTCATCGGTCGCATGCCACGCACCCTCCACTTGTTGCGGGGCGCGTACCCTCTTGGGTGCGCCCCAGGTTGTCCGAATCAGAACGAGGTTCGAACGAGATCAATTCCCTGAAGATGAGGACACTTTCGCTACATTTCGCGCGAGATCTCTGTCTCTTGGAGCCTGGGCGATCCTCGGCGCCCCAAGTCGAAGATGCTCGGCTGGAGAATCCCGAGTTTGAGAATCCCAGTTCGTTGCTTTCGTTTCTCTGCCGCCTCGCCGCTCCCGTCGAGCGTGCCCAATGGCTCAGAGCGAGGGCCTGACGCAATCCGCAGGCCAACAGCACGCCATCACATCAGGGCAAGGGGAGGTTCGGAAGCAGGAAACTGCCGCCAAACTGTCGGAACCAGACTGCCAGCCCTGCCACAAGCCGCTCCGACGGGCGCTTGGCCCCGACAACGCGCCGAAGCCTGAACAGGTTCAGCAATTCCGAACCGCCAACGCCCCTGGCCTCGCAGGCTCGACGCCACCTATACGGCCCGCACTGTCAGCCGTGGCACAAACCTGCCCATCGGATCCCGCACTGTCCACATAAACCCGCCGAGCGCGGCACAGAGCCGCCACCCGCGCCCCCCTTCGCCGCCCGCGAGTTTCCGTTTCATCCATTCATCACAACACCCGCCGATCGACTGGAAAGTCGTCGTGCGGGTGCGAGTGATGTCCGCGGAACATCGGTTCCGTCGGGCAATTGCCCAAAAGAGCTTGGATCGGGCGCGGCCGTTACTCGGGCTTGCCCGAGGAGCTGTCGTAGACCCAGCGGTCCGAGGCGCGCGGGAAGTCAAGGACTTCGCCCGCCTTGAAGAACAGGCCGAGTTCGCGCTCGGCGGCCTCGGGGCTGTCCGAGCCGTGGATCAGGTTGAAGGAGTTGGACACGCCGAAGTCGCCGCGGATCGTGCCCGCAGCTGCCTTCGAGCCGAAGGTGGCGCCCATCATGCTGCGGCAGATGGTGATCGCGCCGATCCCGCGGACGGCCAGCACAAGGACGGGCGAGCTCGTCATGAAGCCGACGAGGCCGTTGTAGAAGCCCTTGCCCTGGTGGTCCTTGTAGTGGGTGGCTGCGAGCTCGGGCGAGATCTGCATGAGCTTCGCGCCCACGA
>JBIKTI010000345.1:0-3542 GCA_044348205.1 Phycisphaerales bacterium
GTTTCGAGACCGCTGCGGGGCGGGTCGTGTGCCCCGCAGCGCGTCTCTCGACCGAATGTGAACGCTGAGAAAGCGAGCAAGCAATGGCAAAGAAGTCCATGGATCGCGAATGGGTCTGGCTCGTGTGCACCGAGACGGGCGACATGAACTACCGCACGAACATCCGTGTGAAGGGTGGCATCATCGAGCGCGTCAAGGAGGGCTACATGAAGCACTGCCCGAAGCTCCGCAAGCACACGCTCCACAAGATCAAGCGCAAGTAAGCGCTGCCATCACAACTGAATTTCTCGTTACGCCGATAGCTCAGCTGGTAGAGCAGCGGATTCCAAATCCGCAGGTCGTGGGTTCGATCCCCTCTCGGCGTGTTTCGATGCATGCGCGACGCGCATGGACATCGACTTGCGGCAAGCCGCGGCGCAGACCCCAGAGGTCAGCGCGCGGCTCGCCTGAATGGACGGCGGCGAACAGCCGCGAAGGAGTCCGACGATGGCCGAAGAGGCAGGTACGAATCTCGCCCTTGACGCAGGCAAGGAGCCCTCGCGCGGCTTCTCCGTCTACAAGGCGGGCCAAGGCTACTACACGCGCCTCGGCTCGGTGGTCGGCGTCTCGCTCATCAGCCTTCTTGGCCTCCTGTGGGCGTGGGACTATCTCAAGCTGGTCAAGCTCTCGGGCGTGAACCCGCTGTATGTCGCTGCGGGTGGCGCCATCGCGATCGGCGCGCTCGTCACCCTCTTCACCTACTACCTCGTGTTCGTGAAGCCGCGCACGGTCGACTTCCTCATCGCCACCGAGGGCGAGATGAAGAAGGTCAACTGGTCCACGCGACGCGAGATCGTGGGATCAACGACGGCGGTCATCTTCACGGCGTTCTTCCTCGCGCTCTTCTGCTGGGTGCTCGAGATCGTGTTCGTCTGGTTCTTCCAGCTGATTCGCGTGCTCGATGTCGCCCCGACCTGACCGAGACCGCATGTACGCGCCCATCGCGGCGACGCAACAACGATGAACTTCACGGCGGGACGCAGCGCCCGCGGGAGACGGCAGCATGAGCGACCAGATCGAGAACATCGACGACATGAACGGCACCGAGCCCGAGAAGCAGACCGCAGAGGCCACCAAGCCGAAGCGCGGCCGCAAGGCGAGCACCGCGAAGGACGCTCCTGTCTCCGATGCGTCCCCGAAGACGCTCAAGCGCGGTGTCGACGCGCTGCGCGTGGTCGAGCGTCCGCACGAGGTGCAGGGCGTCTCCACGCAGGCGATCGGCGACAGCACGGGCCGCAAGGGAAAGGCGGGCGAGAAGTCCAAGCTCGAGCAGACCGAGACCTTCGATCCCGCGACCGACCTTCCGATGTTCCGCGAGGGCATGGACTGGTTCGTGCTCCGCGTGGCGAGCAACAAGGAGCGCTCCGTTCGCCAGACGCTGCTCCGCAAGGTGCAGATCGAGGGCATGGAGGGCTATGTCGGCCGCATCATGGTGCCGACCGAGAAGACCAAGACCCTCAAGGGCGGCAAGCAGCGCGTGACGGAGTCGATGCTCTACCCGGGCTATGTCTTCGTCGAGATGCGTCTCGAGCCCGATGGCCGTATTCCGCAGGACATCTTCTTCCTCATCAAGGAGACCGATGGCGTCGGCGACTTCGTCGGCACCGCCGGCCGTCCCACTCCGATGGCGGCGCACGAGGTCGAGAAGATGCTCTTCGACTCGCGCAAGCCCGAGGAGGTCACGCAGGTCAAGATGGAATTCGCCAAGGGCGACAAGGTCACCATCAAGGAAGGCCCGTTCCAGAACTACCCCGGCGAAGTCGACGAGGTTGTGCCCGAGAAGGGTCTCGTGCGCGTGCTCGTCACGATCTTCGGACGCCAGGCGCCGATCGAGCTCGAGTACTGGCAGATCTCGAAGGGGATCGACGAGGCGTGACTTGAGCGGTCGCGGCTGCGGCCGCTCCCTTTGGTGCTGGGACGGGTAGCTTGAGCGATCGCGGCTGCGGCCGCTCTCTTTGGTGCCAGGGCGGGTTGAACATGCGCCGATCCGTGGTGGCGCAGTGTGCTACCTGGCGTCGGTTGAGTCGTCCGCGACCACGCGCACCTTCACACGGCGGATCCGCGCGGGCAGGCGCGCCACGAGATCTCGTTCGAGGCCATCGCGCAGCGCCCTCGACAACTCGTACGACGCGCTCGAGCTCGTCACTGAGAGGGTGAGCGTCCCCTGCGTCAGTCCGGCGATCGATGCGCTTCCGCGCACGCGCTCGGGCGCAAGCTGGTTCCACGCCTCGATCACATCGCCAAGGGCGCGCTGTCGATCCGCGAACAGCCGCTCGAGCCCCGCCAGCGGTCGTTCGATCGACACATCGCGCTCGCGGATCCCGCGATAGACGCGCGTCCGTTCGATCCATGCCAGCCGTGCATCGGTGGGCGGCGCCGAGACAGGGCGATCACCCGTGCGCGCAGGACCGCGCCCGTGTCCGCCGCCTGTGCCGTCGTGTGCGCCCATGCATCCGATCGTAACCGATTCCGCTTCCTCTCTGCGCGCTCCGCAATGCTCGGGTACCCTCCGCGCATGTCGGCGATCAGGATCGAACGGCTCGTCAAGAAGTTCGGTGACACCGCGGCGGTCGCCGATGTCGACCTCGAGATTCCCTCGGGGAGCCTCTTCTTTCTGCTCGGCCCATCGGGCTGCGGGAAGACCACGCTCCTGCGCATGATCGCGGGCTTCACGGAGCCGACCTCGGGGAGCATCTACTTCGGCGACCGCGATGTCGCGCGCGTTCCCGCGAACGGCCGCAACACGGGCATGGTGTTCCAGAACTACGCGCTCTGGCCGCACATGACCGTCTTCGAGAATGTCGCTTTCGGCCTCGAGGTGCGCAAGTTCGGCAAGCCCGAGATCCGCGAGCGCGTCGCCAAGGCGCTCGAACTCGTGCGGATGGGCGAGTACGCCAAGCGCAAGCCGAGCGAGCTCTCGGGCGGCCAGCAGCAGCGTGTTGCGCTCGCGCGTGCCGTCGTGTTCGAGCCAAGCGTGCTTCTCCTCGACGAGCCCCTCTCGAACCTCGACGCCAAGCTTCGCCTCGAGATGCGTCAGGAGATCCGCCGCATCGTCGACACGCTGAAGATCACGACCGTCTATGTCACGCACGACCAGGACGAGGCGCTCTCGCTTGCAGACGGCATGGCCGTGCTCAAGTCGGGCCGCGTGATCCAAGTCGGTGCGCCGCGCGCCATGTACCGCAGGCCGCACAACCGCTTTGTCGCGGACTTCCTCGGCGACACCAACTTCCTTCCCGCCGTGTTCGTGCGCGGCGACGGGCGCGAAGCCGTCTACCGCACGGCGGCGGGCGAGCTTGCGTCGAGCGCCGCCCCGTTTCCCAAGGAGACCGAGCTCTCGCTCTCGCTCAGGCCAGAGGCGTTCCGCATCGTGGCCGCAGGCGGCGCGCCCGCGCGCAACCGACTCGAGGGGACGGTGCGCTCAGGCGTCTATCTCGGCGGAGTCGCCCAGCACGAGGTCGTGCTCGATGCGCCGTCGGGCGCGGAGCAGCCCGTCCTGCGGG
>JBIKTI010000346.1:0-3535 GCA_044348205.1 Phycisphaerales bacterium
GATCATCGGCGCGGGTCCGCAGCGTCAGCAGGAAACGGTGACCCCCTCCGATGAATTCGCCGAGGTGATGCGCATCGAGTCCCTCGGCTGCCACCACTCCGAGCGCCCTGACTTAGAGGGCCTTGACTTCGAGCGTCGTGAGCAACTCGCCATCGGCGACGACGCGGACGCTCTGCGCGACGACGCCTGGCCGCTGGGCAACAAAGGTGACGTCCACACGCAGTTCGCCGCCGGCCGGCACGATGGAGGCCTCAACGGTCGCTGATAGGCATCCGCATGTGGGAACCAGCCGATCGACCACGAACGGTGTCGCGGACGAATTCGTCAGCACGAACCGATGATGCCGCGTCGTCTGCACTGCCTCGACTTCGATGACGCCGAAGTCATGCGTCGTTGCCCCGACGAGCCGAGGTCCGCCTGCGTCGGTCTCCTCGTTCTTCCCGCACGCCGAAACGGCACGCGAAAGGAGCACTGCGAGGATCGTGCGTATCGATGTCGTCACGGCAGTCGCCGTCCTTCGAGCAGCGCGGGAAGTTCCGTCGTGATGACGCGCTCGATTGGCTTCTCGAGCTTCGCTGTCCGGCCATCGATCCAGAGGGAAGTGCCGCCAATCGTGTACCGGATACGAAGCGCATCATCCCGCACCGTCGTGTGCCGAGGTACCTCGGGCACGCGTTGCATCTCATCGCACGATACGGCGGCATCCAGCGAGATTCGCTCGACCTCGATGTAGTTCAATCTCGGCTTGACCGTCACACCTGCGATCTCGTTGCTCGCGAACGAGCCGCTCCAGATGTACGCGCGGCGAGGCAGGCCAGAGAACTCGGGAGTCTCGTCCCATGCATCGACCGCCATCACGACCTTGCTCACGGGTGACCCGCCGGGTGAATCGGAGGATCGGTACTGCGTGTAGGAGACGCGGCGCAATCGACGGTCGAGGGCGCCCAGCTCCACCTCGATCTCCACTCGCCCGGAGGCGCGGGGCGATTCCCATCGAACGATCGTGCTGTCAGCCGTTCTGTCGGTCGTGCTGTCGGTCGAGGCCTGAGTCATGGTGCACTTGAGGGTGGCCAGATGCTCCGCCAGCGACCGCGTGGAAAGGACCGACGGAAACGCAACGCAACCATTGAACACGCTGAGCAGCTTGACTTCCGCGAAGTCGCTGGAAAGCCCGCGCCGGATCTCAAGATCGGCGGGCTGGCCGGGCGCGCTCGTGAAGCAATGCCAGACTCCACCGATCGACTGCCATCGCATCTCTGGCGTCGATCCTTCGCTGCCCGACCTCAGACTGACCCTGCTCGCGCGATCACAGAATTCCCAATGCACGCGGCGCTTCCCGTACTCCTTGGCGGGCAGCCGGTCGTTCGGCGACTCCATGCGACCCGTGGGAAATGTCTTCGCATCCGCATCCCAGGAAAGCACCGCTGGTCCGAGCACCTCGATCTCGGAGTCTGCTGGACATGCGCGATCCGCGAGCGCACGCAGCGCCGACAGGGTCTCCTTCACCATCCGTTCTTCGACGGTCGCTGTCCCTACGGATTGATCTTGACACGCTGCTGTCGTCGACGCGGGCAGGGACGCCATGCCCAGAACCATCACCGCTGCCGCAAGTCGTGCCGTGTTCAGGCTTCGTCGCATCATTGTCCTCACGGGCTTGTGGTCGATCCGTACGCGCACTGAACGAGCGGACACGGCAGATCCGTCACCACGGAGTTGCAGTACAGCTGCATGTCCCTGAAATCCCACGAGCCCGACTTGATGAGGCCGCAACCGTTCGGCAGGCTGCCCTGATAGCAGATCGCTCCCGAAGGATTCACTGTGCCGCCGACGCAGAACGACCTCTTGTTCACGGCGGTGCATTGCGCACAGCCGAGGCCGCTGCCGACGCTGAACGCGTCGGTGCACTTCGAGTGACTGACGCACAGGGTCGCGCCGAACTCCCCCTCGGTCCCGACAATCTCCCCGTCCGGAAGGGGCGAGAGACCATCGAGCCGGGCCGCAGTGCCAGCCCGCGGCACTGCGGCGCCGAGGAGGAGAAGCGTCACCATCAGCCGCGAACTTGTACTCTTCATGAGCAGTCTCCTTCGTAGAACCCTTGAGTCGACCTACCAGCCCCATGTCGAAGGCATCGACGGCCAGTCGAAGAGCGCTTCGCGCAAATCCGGGCGCAGGCGGCTTGGGTCGGGCAGCGGGCCGGCGATGCCGCGGCTGAGCCCAAGCCACTCCTGGCGCAGGCGTTCCTGCATTTCGGGCGTGAGGCCGCTTGCGAACCGAATCATGGTCTCGCGGCCATGGAGATGAAGTCGCAGGAGTGCCTCGTTGCACCGTTCGTGAGCGATTGATTCCCGTGGCGCGAATGTCGCGGAGCCAGAAACCTCGGCCGCAGCCACGACGCGTCGGAACGCGGCACCCCGAAGGCTCGCGTGTTCGTCGCGGTAGCGAGCCTCCAGTGCTTCGGCACGCTCGATCTCGTCCGCCGTGGCGTCTGGCTGCGCACGCATCCACGCACCGAGCTGGTGCGGCCAGAACGCGACGAAGATCGGAGGGCAGACCGCAGCGCGGTGCTCGTCCTCCCACCGAAGCGCGTGATCATCGCCGCCAGCGTCCGTCAGCAGCGCGGCAATCCTCGACACGGCATCCGCATTGCCTCGGAAGCGCTCCCGCCAGAGAGCGCCGGTCCGTGCGAAGACCTCATCCATGTTCACGGAGTCGGGGCGAGGAAAGCCGTTCGACGCCGACCGGGGAGCCAGATGCGTTCGCGTCAGCGCGACCTCCCCCTTCATGCACCAGTCGGTCAGGACGAGCGTGACCTGCGCCCGCAGTCGCGCTGCCTCTTCGGGTGGCAGCATCGCGCCGCAGGCGCCGAGCGCTCCACGCTCCCACGAAGCGCGTGCGAGCGCGACGATGTCGACGAGCTTCGGGTTGAGTGGGTTGTCCGAAGCCGGAAGCTCGAGGCTCGACAGGACCGTCCACCGAGGGCGCGGGAACGTGACGGCGCACTCGCTCGCGACCCGTTCCATCGACTCGATCAACTCTCGCATGGCCCTGCGGTGTCCGTTGATCGCGGGAATCGTGGAGACCGCGATCCGGTGAGAGACCTCCTGCCTCTGCCGTCTCTGCTCGGGGTCGTTGCCAAGCCCACCTTCACCAGTGATGGGATTGAACGCACGACCGCCGTGGTGCTCGCGAAACAGCGCCTGCAGTTCATCGAAGCCTGCGTCACGGACGGCGATGCGCGCCTCGGCGATGCGTTCGTCGGCTTGCCGCCGGTACTCCTCGTACGCCTGAAGGGCCGTCTCCGCCGACGCCGCTGGAATGGCCACGGCCGCGAGGTATTCCTCAACAACCGAACGCGGAATCGGATAGATCGGCACCATCCGATCGATCGACTGCCCCGCGGCCGACGAGGACAGCACTGCAACCGCTGTCAGCGCGCCGATCGAACGATGCCAGAAATCACACATAGGGTGAGCATATCGCGCTCAATATTCTTTGTCAATACAACGGCTGCTTGGTTTTGCCTTAAAGTCTCAGT
>JBIKTI010000049.1:0-10558 GCA_044348205.1 Phycisphaerales bacterium
CCCGCGCGAGGACGCATGGCGCCCGTTCGCAGACGACCACTGCGTGCTTCCGATCGTCGAGTTCCGTCGCGACGGCGAGTCGCACGCGCTTGCCGTGAACCTCGTCGACGACGATGGCGCGCGCGGTGCTGCGATCGCGCTTCTCGAGCGGCTCGCGGAGGCGTCCACGGAGTGTGCGATCGAGCCCGCGCTCGTGCGCGAGTCGGACGGCGACGGCGAGGCTGCGTGGACGCGTTCCGTGCGCGGCGGGCTCGATGCGATCGCGCGCGGCGAACTCCGCAAGATCGTGCTCGCGCGCACGCGGCGCTATCACGCGAGCGGTGCGCTCGACCCTGTCGCCGTCCTTGCGCGCCTCGCAGCGCGCGAGGTGCGCGGGTTCCGCTTCCTCGTCGAGGCGGGCGATGGGCACGCCTTCCTCGGCGTGACGCCCGAGCGGCTGGTGTCGCGCAGCAGCCGCACCGCGCGCAGCGAGGCCGTGGCGGGCACGCGCCCGCGCGGGGTCGATGCGGTGGCGGACAGGTTGCTCGGCGAGTCGCTCCTCGCGAGCTCCAAGGACCGTCGTGAGCACGAGCTCGTGATCGAGCGCGTGCGCGAGGCGCTGGCGGCGCACGCAAGCTCTCTGCGCGTCGAGTCGGAGCCGAGGCTGCGCCGCCTCGCCTATGTGCAGCACCTCGTGACGCGCGTGGTGGCCGACCTCCGCCCTGGCACGCGCGACGCTGAGCTCGTCGCTGCGCTTCACCCGACGCCCGCGGTCGCTGGCGCACCCGTGCCGCGGGCGATCGCCGCACTGCGCGAGCTCGAGTCCTTCGACAGGGGCCTTTACGCGGGCCCCGTCGGCGTCGTCTCGCGCGACGGCGCCGAGATCGCGGTCGCGATCCGCTCCGCGCGGATCGACGGCGACTCGCTCACGGCCTACGCGGGCGCGGGCATCGTCGACGGCTCGGATCCATCGGACGAATGGCGCGAGACGGGGCACAAGCTGCTTGCGTTCGAGCGGCTCGCCACCTGATACCTTTCGCGGATGCGCGATGCGCCCAACATCAACCTCGCGTGGACGATGCTCGCCGCCGAGGAGTGCTTCAGGCTCGGCGTGCGTCACGCGGTCGTGAGCCCGGGCTCGCGCAGCGCGCCGCTCGCCGTGGCGTTCGCGCGGCACGGCGGCATGGCCGTCCATGTCGCGCACGACGAGAGGGGAGGCGCGTTCCTCGCGCTCGGCGTCGGCAAGTCGACGGGCACGCCCGCGGTGCATGTGATGACGAGCGGAACCGCCGTCGCCAACACGCTGCCTGCGGTGGTCGAGGCGCGCATGACGCGGACGCCGCTTCTCGTCTTCGCTGCCGATCGCCCGCCCGAACTGCGCGATTGCGGCGCGAACCAGGCGATTCCGCAGGCGAACCTGCTTGCGGGAGCCGCGCGGTGGTCGGTCGACATGCCCGCGCCGTCGGTCGATGCGCCCGCTGAGTTCGTGCTGTCGACGGTCGACGAGGCGTTCGCGCGCGCGTGCGGTCTCGCGGGCGCGCAGGGCGGCGCGGTGCACCTCAACTGGCAGTTCCGCGAGCCGCTTGCGCCCGAACCCATGCCGTGGGACGGGGGCTGGCTCTGGAGCGTGGCGCGCTGGCTCGAGGATGGCGCGCGGCGCCCGTGGCGCGAGACCGTCGCACCCGTGCCGACCGTGCTCGAGGTCGAGGCCCCGCTCGTCGTCGCAGGAGCGATGCCCGCCGCCGCGCGCGCGTCCCTCGATGGTTGGAGGGGAACGATGCTCGCGGACATCACGAGCTCCCTCGCGGGCCGCGGCACGACGGGCGCGGACCTCGTGCTTCGGGCTGCGTTCGAGGACGACGGCATCGCGCCGCTGGTCGCCGCATTGCGCGCGGACGCGATCCTCACCATCGGCGACGGCGTCGTCTCGAAGCGGCTCGGCGCCTGGATCGCTCGGCAGCGGTGCGCGGTCACTGTGGTCGGGGCTGGCGATCCGCGCGTCGACGCAGCGCATCGCGCGCGGACGGCGTGCTCGGGTCCCGTTCGCCTCGTCGCGGGCAAGGGCCTGCGCGAACATGCGGGTTGGACGCGAGCGCTCTCCGTGGCCACGCGCGCAGCCACGCGCGCGATCCGCGCGGAAGCCGCGCTGTGCGAGCCGACCGCGATCGCGGAGGCGACCGCTGCCTGCGCAATGCACGCAGAGGGAACGCTCTTCTACGGCTCCTCGATGCCCGTGCGCGACGCAGACCTCCTGGCGATCCACCCCCCGCAGGGCTGGGACGCCGCCGCGAACCGCGGCGCGAGCGGCATCGACGGTCTGCTCGCGAGCGCGGCTGGTCATGCGATCGCGCGCGGAACGCCCGTCGTCGCGTTCGTCGGGGATGTGAGCGCGCTGCACGACCTCCCGAGCCTCGGGCTTCTTCGCGCCGTGCGCTCGCCGCTCGTTCTCGTCGTCCTCAACAACGATGGCGGCGGCATCTTCCGCTACCTGCCGATCGCGCGGCACGAGGATGTGTTCGAGCGGCTCTTCACGACGCCGCACGGCCTCGCGATCGCGCCGATCGCGCGCGCCTTCGGCCTCGCCGTCGAGTCGCCCGCCACGCGCGCCGCGCTCGGGCGCGCCGTCGCGAAGGCGCTTGCGCGCGACCGTGCGACCGTCGTCGAGGTCGTGTGCGCGCGCGAGGCGAGCGAGGCATGCCGCGCCCGCGCGACAGGCGCGGCGACAAGGGCGCTCGCGCGGGAATTCCGCTGATGAACCGCGTCGCGCTCGTGCACGGTTTCCTCGGTTCGCCCGCGGACTGGGCCGATGTCCTCGCGCGGCTTTCGCCGGGGATCGCCTGCGACTGCGTGCCGCTTGTGGAACTCGGCTGTGCGTCGGTCGACGGCGCCGCGCGCGCGCTGGCCTCGCGGCTCGAGCGTTCGCCGTGCGATCTGATCGTCGGCTACTCGATGGGCGGACGCATCGCGCTCGAGCTTGCGGCCACGCGGCCCGAGCTTGCGCCGCGGCTCGTGCTGCTCGCCGCAAGCCTCGGGCTCGACGACGAAGCAGAGCGCGCGCGTCGCGCCGCCGAGGACGATGCGCGCGCGGAGGAGATCCTGCGCGACGGACTCGACGCGTTCGTCGAGCGCTGGTACCGGCTTCCGATCTTCGCGCCATTCGCGCGGCATGCGTCGTTCTCCGCGACACGCCTTCGCCGCGCGCATGGTGACGCCGCGTTCTGGGCGCGCTGCGTCGCGGCGTGCTCGCCTGGCCGCGGAACCCCGCGTTGGAGCGCGATTTCCGCGCTCGCGCCGCGCACCACCTTGGTCGCGGGCGCGCTTGACGAGCGATATGCTGCATGTGCCGCGCGAGCAAAGGCGCTCGCGCCTCTTCTTCGCACGGAGCTCGTCGCGGGCGCGGGCCATGTGCTTCCGCTCGAGGCGCCCGAGGCCTGCGCGCGCATCATCGAAGAATCCCTCCCGACCGATCCAGCGACCCAACCCAGCCCCCAACCATGACGACCGCCTATCCCGCCGCCAAGCCGACGACAGAGACCACCGAGAAGATCCGCCCAGCGCTCGACTGGAAGGCCGCGCCGGCGGGGCAGGGCTTCGCGGAAGTGAAGTACCACAAGGCCGAGCGCATCGCGAAGATCACGATCAACCGCCCAGAGGTGCGCAATTCGTTCACGCCGCGCACGGTCGAGGAGATGCGCGCGGCGCTGCTCGACGCGAAGCTCGACGGCGAGATCGGCGTCGTCATCCTCTGCGGCGAGGGCGAGCGCGCGTTCTGCGCGGGCGGCGACCAGCGCGTGCGCGGCCACTCGGGCTACCGCTCCGAGGGCGGCGCCGAGATGCTGAATGTGCTCGAGTTCCAGCGCGAGATCCGCACCTGCCCGAAGCCCGTCGTCGCGATGGTGGCGGGCTGGTCGATCGGCGGCGGTCATGTGCTGCACATGATGTGCGACCTCACGATCGCAGCGGAAAACGCGCGGTTCGGCCAGGTCGGCCCGCGCATGGGCAGCTTCGACGGCGGCTATGGCGCAAGCTACATGGCGCGCATCGTCGGCCAGAAGAAGGCGCGCGAGATGTGGTTCCTCTGCCGCAGCTACTCGGCGCAGGAAGCGAAGGAGATGGGCCTTGTGAACGCCGTCGTGAGCGTGACCGAGCTCGAGGAGGTCACGGTGCAGTGGTGCCGCGAGATGCTCGCGAACTCGCCGACAGCGCTCCGCGCGCTGAAGGCAGCGCTCAACGCCGACTGCGACGGCCAGGCGGGCCTGCAGGAGCTCGCGGGCATCGCCACGATGCTCTACTACATGACAGACGAGGCGAAGGAAGGCCGCGATGCGCAGCTCTCGAAGCGCCCCGCGGACTTCCGCAAGTTCGCGCCCTGAGAGGCGCCGCGTCCAGGAAGCGACCCAAGCCCGATCCCTCGGAGCGCCAGTGCACGACAGCGCGCGTCCATCGACCTTCGCCATCTGGCTCTCGGCGACGCGCCCGAAGACGCTCGGCGCGTCGTTCTGCCCCGTGATGATGGGCGGCGCGCTCGCGTGGCACGACGGCGTCTTCGCGTGGGCGCCCGTGCTGGCCGCTTTCGCGGGCGCATGCCTCCTGCAGATCGCGAGCAACTTCGCGAACGACCTCTTCGACGGACTGCGCGGCACGGACTCGCGCGAGCGGATCGGCCCCGCGCGCGCGGTCGCGAGCGGCTGGGTCACGCCGCTTGCGATGGGCGTGGCGCTCGCGGTCGTCCTCACGCTCGCATCCGCACCCGCGTTCTATCTCGCCGAGCGCTCGGGCCATGTCTTCGCGCTGATCGGCGTGGCGGGCGCGGTCTCCGCGATCTTCTACACGGCGCCGCCATTCGCGCTCGGATACCGCGGGCTCGGCGATCTCTTCGTCTTCGCGTTCTTCGGCCCTCTTGCCGTCGCAGGCACGCGCGCGGCGTGCGACGGCGCGTGGCGGGAGGAGGCGCTGCTTCTTGGCCTTGGCCCAGGCGCGATCGCGGTCGCGCTCCTCGCCATCAACAACCTGCGCGACCGAGTGGGCGACGCGGAGAGCGGCAAGCGCACGCTTGCGGTGCGATACGGGGCGCGCTTCGCCCGCACGCAGATCGCGGCATGCCACGCGGTTGCGATGGGGGTTCCCGTGTTCGCGGCGATCCTGTTCCCGCTTCCTTGGACGATCTCGCTCGCGTCGCTCGCCGCGCTCCTCTTCCTGCCTGCGTCGGAAACGATCCGCCGCGGCCGCGATGGTGCTCTGCTGAACGCGAATCTCGTCCAGTTCGGCGTCCTGCTCGCGCTCTACGGCGTCGCGTTCGTCGCGGGAATCGCGGCATTCGAGCTCCTCCTTCGCGGCGCGGCGAGAGGTTCGGCATGAGCGTGGAGATCCTGTGCGTGTCGCTTGCCGTGCGCGAGGAGGCGCAGCGAATCGTCGGCTGCGCCGTGCGCAAGACAGCGTTCCTGCGCGTCGCGGACGGCCCGCACGCGGGTTTCGGCGAATGCGCGCCGCTCGCTGGCCTCCATCGCGAGTCGCTCGACGACTGCATCGAGGCGATCGAGCGGTGGTCGGACGGCGAGCTCGAGTTCGACGAGATGCCGCCGAGCGCCGCGTTCGCGGCCTCGTGCGCGATCGAGACCGCGGAGGGCTTCTGCACGCGCCCCGCGGGCCCGGTCGCCGTCGCCGCGTTCTTCTCGGGCTGCGCAGACGACATCGACGACGCCGTGGCGCACATGCTGCGCACGCACCGCTCTGTGAAGCTGAAGATCGGCCGCGCGAGCGAGGCGGATGACCGCGCGCTCATCGGCCGCGTGCTCGAGCTGTTGCCTGACGCGCGCCTGCGCCTCGACGGCAACCGCAGGTTGACGGAGGCGGAATGCGCTGCGCGCGTCCACGGCTTCGACGCCGAGCGCTTCGAGTATCTCGAGGACCCGCTCGTCGATCCATCGCGGCTCGCCTCTCTCTCCGCCCGCACGGGAATCGCAGTCGCGCTCGATGAAACCGTGGTCGATGCGTCCGCGGCCGCGCACGCGCTGCGCGACGAGCTCGCGCGCGAGGGCTGCGTGGCGGCATGGGTGCTGCGGATGTCGCTCCTCGGGCCGCTCGCGCGCGTGCGTGCGCTTGCGCGCGAGGCGGAGCTGCGCGGTGCGCATGCGGTGCTGTCGACCGCGTACGAGAGCTCCTACACGCTGCGGCTGGCGGCGCATCTCGCAGGGTCGCTCCCCAACGCGCGTTGCGCGCACGGCGTCGGAACGGCCTCGCTGCTCCTCGAGGATTCCTGCGCGCCCGCGCTGTCCGAAGGCGGATTCCTCGAGTGCCCGCCGCTTCCAGCGCCGTTCGCGGAGGCGTGGTCGTGAGCGGACTCGCGGGCGGCCGCTTCGTCGTCGTCGATGTCGAGCCCGGCGTCGATCCGAGCGCTGAGTTCGAGCGCGCGTGGGACCGTGGCGCGCGCGCTGTTCCGCTCGCGAGGTCGCTTCCATCGGCTGCGCGCGCGTCGATTCTCGCGCGGCTCGGGCGGGTGCGCTGCGAGCCCGCCACGGGCGTCGTCCTTCCCACAAGCGGCTCGACCGGCGAGCCGCGGCTCATCGATCTTTCGCTCGAGGCGATGGAGGCGAGCGCCCGCGCGGGTGCGCGCGTCATTCCGTTTGGCGCTGGCGACGCGTGGCACGCCTCGCTCTCGCCATCGCATGTCGGCGGCGTGATGATCCTGATGCGTGCGCGCTTCCTTGGTGGCGGAGCGCGCTTCGGCGCGCAGCCGCGCGCGTGGCGCGATCTCGAGGGCTCGACGCATGTGTCGCTTGTCGCCGCGCAGCTCGCGCGGCTTCTCGAGGATCCCGCGCCCATTCCGTCGTCGCTCAAGGCCGTGATGCTCGGCGGCGGACCGAGCGCGCAGGCCTTGCGCGATGCGGCGACCGCGCGTGGCGTGCCGCTATTTGCGACCTACGGATTGACGGAGACCTGCTCGCAGGTCGCGACGGGCGCGCTTGTGCACGGCGACCCCGCCACGCTCGCGGGGGCGGCGCTTCCAGGCGCATCGATTTCGATCCACGCGTCGAGCGGGGAGATCCTCGTCGATGGCCCGATGCTCGCGCGCGGCGAGTTCGTCGCTCGGGACGACGGCGGCGCGCTGGTTCCGCTCGCGCGCCCGCTTGCGACGCGCGACGCAGGATTCCTCGACGCGGCGGGCCGCCTGCATGTCGTCGGTCGCCTCGACGCGATGTTCATCTCGGGCGGCAAGAACATCCATCCCGAGGCGATCGAGCGCGCGCTCTGCGAACTGCCGTTCGTGCGCGCCGCATGCGTGGTCGGCGTACCCGACGCGAAGTGGGGGATGCGGCCCGTCGCGTTCGTCGACCTCGTCTCGCGGCCGCCACGCGCGCTCGCAGCGCTGCTCAGCGAGACGCTCGAGCGCCATCTCGTGCCCGACGCGATCTACGCGATGCCTGCGGAAGAGGCCGCGCGCATGAAGCCGAGCCGCGCGGCGCTGGCGACGCGACTCGCGTCAGGCGAGCGCTTCGACAGGCTGTGAGCAGGGCGACGGGCTACCGCGACCGCGCGTTCTCGATGTCGATCGCGTAGACGCCGCTCGTCGCCGTCACGAAGAGCGTCTTCCCGTCCTTGCCGCCGATCCTGCAGTTCGAGGTGCGCTCTGGGAAGCGGATCTGCCCGAGCGGCTTGCCCTCGGGCGACAGCACGAAGATCGCGGCGCGCGGGGGAACCGCGACATAGAGGTTGCCCTTGTCGTCGACGGTCATGCCGTCGCCGCCGAGGGTCTCGCGCGTGCCCGCTGGAATCCTGTAGAACTCGCGGGCCGGGCCGAGCTTCCCGGGGCCTTCGACCGTGTAGGCCATGATCGTGGTCGAGAGGTACGGCACGACATAGAGGGTCTTTCCGTCGGGCGAGAGGCCGATTCCGTTCGGGCCGCGCAGCTTCGCGTCGCGCACGACCTCGATCGCGCCGCTCGCGCCGCTCGGAAGGAAGTAGACGGCGTCAGGCGGCGCGTTCTCGCGGCGGCGTCCGAGGACGGGCGCCGTGAACCAGACGCCCCCGCCTTCGTCGACCACGAGATCGTTGGGCCTTCCGAGCGCGGTGCCCGTCGCCTCCGCCGGCTCCGCGCGCGCATCGCAGAGCACGGTGATCGCGCCCGTCGTCGGATCGATCGAGGTGATCGCACCTGGGTTCGCCTGCGCACCGAGCAGCGTGCCGTCCTTCGCGATCGCGAGGCCGAAGGTGCCGTTCGACGCGCGCGTGAGGCTCTTTGCGCCCGTGGGGTCGATCTTGAAGATCTCGTTCGCGGGAATGTCGACGAAGTACACGGCACCGTCTGCTGCGCAGGCGGGGCCTTCCGTGAAGTTGTGGCCTTCCGACCACTTGTAGATCGGCGTGCCTTTCTTGACGATGCCGGGGATGTCCTCGCCCGCCTCGCTGTCGCGCCGCGGCCACTTCGGCGGCAGCGGCGTCGCGGGTTCCGCGGCCTGCGGCGCGGTGCCGACGGCCGGGGGAGCATCGGCCGGCGGCGCATCGGATGCGCGCGGATCGACGGCGCCCTCCGTGGGGATCGCTGCGGTCATGCAGAACGCGACGGCGAGAGCGATGGTCTTCAAGGGGAGTGTCCTTCCTGCGCGGGCGCCGCAAGCGTAGCGCCGCGGGAAATCGTCCGCGCGCCGCGTCATCGTGGTATGTTTCCCGCCACTCGTGGTCGGACCCGAGGTCGGAGGATGGCGATGGCGACATTGCAGGAGCTTTTCTTCACTGGCCCCGCGCCGTGGTTCACGGTGCCCGCGCTCGTCGGGACGGGCGGCTATCTGCTGCGGCTCTTCTTCGACGGCGGCGGCGACGACGGTGGCGCGGAGATCGGAGACGGCGCGTCCATCGGCGATGCGACAGCGACCGCGCTCAGCGTGCAGGGGCTGCTCGCGTTCCTGATGGGCTTCGGCTGGGGTGGCCTCGCATGCCTGCGCGCGCTCGAGTGGTCGGGGCCCGCGAGCGTCGGTGGCGGAGTCGGCACCGGGCTTGTCTTCATCGCGATGACCGTGCTCGTGCTGCGCGTTGCGCGGCGGCTCCAGTCGAGCGGCAACATCTCGCTTGGTCGGCTCGTCGGCTCCGAGGCCGAGGTCTACACCGCGATTCCCGCGGCAGGCAAGGGGCTCGGCCGCGTGCGCACCGTGGTCGACGAGCGCGAGCGCTTCGTGTCTGCGACGACCTCGGGCGAGGGAATCGCGCCGCGCACGCGCGTGACGATCGAAAAGGTGAACGGCGACAACAGCGTCACCGTGCGCGTGATGGGCGGGCCGCAGGGGCCCGCGGAACCCGCGAACGGCTGAACGAGCGACGACGGGGGGACGACGGAGAGACAACGAAGGCAGGCGCAAGCCGGCGAAGGAGATCGAACGACGATGGAAGGATCAAACATGGCATCGGTTCTGGCGCAGCTTGGCGGCTCCGACACGGGAAGCACCGTGTTCTTCATCCTGCTCGCATTCGCGGCGCTGCTCGTCATCGTGGTGCCGACCGCGTTCATCGCCAGCCGCTATCGCCGCTGCCCGTCGAACCGCATCCTCGTGATCTTCGGCCGCGTCGGCAGCGGCCGCGCCAGCCGCTGCGTCCACGGCGGCGGCACGCTCGTGTGGCCGCTCATCCAGGACTGGGCGTATCTGTCGCTCGAGCCAATGGTGATCGACATTCCGCTCTCGGGCGCGCTGTCTCTCAACAACATCCGCGTGAATGTGCCGTCGACCTTCACCGTCGGCGTGTCGACCGATCCCGTGCTGATGAACAACGCTGCGGAGAGGCTCCTCAACCTCAACAACAACCAGATCCGCGACCAGGCGCAGGACATCATCCTCGGCCAGCTCCGCCTCGTGATCGCCACGCTCACGATCGAGGAGATCAACAAGGACCGCGAGAAGTTCATGACGCTCGTGAACGCCAATGTCGAGCAGGAGATCAACAAGATCGGCCTCGAGCTGATCAATGTGAATGTCCGCGACATCACGGACGAGAGCGGCTACATCGAGGCGATCGGCAAGCGCGCCGCCGCCGAGGCGATCAACCGCGCCAAGGTCGAGGTCGCGCAGCAGGAGCGCGACGGCGCCACGGGCGAGGCGCTCGCGGTGCGCGAGCGCGAGGTCAGCGTGTCGAAGGAGCTCGCCGAGTCCGAACAGGGCAAGAAGGCCGCGCAGAGCCAGCAGCGCGCCGCAGTCGCGGCGCTGGAGGCGCAGGCGGTCTCCGCGGAAGTCGCGGCCCAGCGCGACCGCGAGGTCAGCGTGGCGCAGCGTGCCGCCGAGACGGTGGCCGCGAAGAAGGCCGCGGAGCAGGAGCAGCGCATTCGCGTGGCGGAGGCCGAGGCATCCGCAGTGACGGGCGAGAACCTCTCGCGCGCAAAGATGGCCGAGGCCGAGGCGCAGCTCGGCGAAGTGCAGGCCGAGAGCCGTCGCCGCCGCGAGGTCGCTGCAGCGAAGGCGACCGAGGCGATTCTCATCGCAGAGCGCGAGGAGGAGCTTGCCCGCATGGCCAAGGACCTCGTCGCGCCGCAGGAGATCGAGCGGAAGCGCATCGAGATCGCGGCCTCCGCAGAGGCGGACAAGCGGCGCATCGAGGC
>JBIKTI010000347.1:0-3525 GCA_044348205.1 Phycisphaerales bacterium
GCGCCTTGTCCGCGTGCGCGGAGTCCCAGTGGGACACGCCCGCGGCGATCACATCGGCAAGCGCGGGCGCAAGCACCTTCGCCATCGCGGAACGGTCCGCCGTCTGCATGAGAAGGAGGTCGTTGCGCAGCGTGACCAGGGCGCGCTGCAGCGACTGCATGCGCGGATCCGCGGACTTCGCAGCCTTCATGGAGCGCGCGAGCTCGGCCATTGCCTCCGCCTGCGAGCGTCGGATCGAGCGCACGGTGTCGCCGGGCAGGTCCTTGCGGCGGGCGCCTGCGCCGATCGACTGCAACTTCTGCTGCAGCGCGATCCAGTCGCTTTCGCCCGCGCACGCGTCGCGGAGGCGCCGCGCGGCGGACTCGTAGTAGGCGTTGTTGGCGTCGAGGTCCTCGAAGGCGTCGGCGACGAGGCTCGCGGCCGCGAGGCGCTTGCCTGCATTCGACTCCGCCTTCGCGTCGGTGCGGGCGATGACGAGGTCGAGGCCCTCGGGCGAGCGCGTGAAGCGCAGCACCTGCATCGCCTGGAGCGCGCGGCGGAGGTCGCGGCCGTTCACCGCCTCGGCGAGTTCGGGGGCGAGCGCCGCCGCGTAGGCCTTGCGGAAGGCGATCGTCGCGGCGGGGTCGCGCGAGGGAGTGATGAGGGCGTTGCGGGCCTCCTCGATCTTGCGCGCGTCGGTCGACTCGCGCAGCGCGGTCGCGTGCTGCCCGATGAACGACGAGAGCGTGGCGCTCTGCGCCGAAGAGAGCGAGCCCGAGGCCGAGACGATTGCACGCTCGAGCGTCGCGCCCTGGCCGAACGCCTCGCCTGCGCCGCCGACAGCGAGCAGCGCGCAGAGGAGGATCTGTCGGAGGCGGTTGGAGCGGTCGGAGATGCGCAAGGCCATGGTGTCCTGATGGATGGGGGTGTCCTGAGGGGCGCCGCCGCAATGCACGGGCCCGCCAGCGAGGGAGAACCAGTGCGGATGCCGAACGGACGCCACGCCCGAACCGACGGTGGGCCACCTGGCGTTCCCGCCAGGGTGCCGCGCCGCTCCGAGTTCAGACGGAGGCCCGAAGACCTTTCGCCCGAGGGCATGGACGCTAATCCAACTGAGGCGGACTGTCAACGAACCGCGGCCCCGTCTGAGGCGTTGCGTCGGGGCGAAAGGACGGCTTCGTTCGACGGGCGGCGGGGGTTGTGCCGATGATGGGAGCCTGTCCGAGGTGGGGAATCCGCTCGATCGTCGAGTTCGGGGGACCGCCAGACAGAGCCGAGCAACCAGATGAGACGCCCGATGACACCACTGCTCCACACAGCCGCCCATCTGTCTGTCGCAGCGGTCCTCCTCGGACCGGGCGCCAACACGCTTCTCGGGCGCTCCGACACGCCTTCGACCGCCGTCCAGGCGCAGGTGGACAGGGTCGCCCCAGAGCCGACGGCGGAGGCGCGGGCCAAGGCCAAGGAGCGGCTCGCGCGCGGGTTCGCCCAGCGCGCCCGCAACCTGCTCCAGCGCGACCAGATCTACATCGGCATGCTCGAAAGCGCGGACGCCCTCATCCGCCGCGCCGTCGACCTGAACCCGGACAACCCGTTCATCTGGCGGATCGCGCTCGACCTCGCGACGGCCATGGAGGACGGCGACATCGGTTCGGTCGCGCTGCAGTCGCAGGCGCTTCGCCGCCTGTCCGAGCTCGAGCCCGACAACGAGGTCATCCGCCTGCGCCGGCTGCTCGACGCGGTCGACTCGCGGCAGACCGCCGAAGAGCGGGTCGCGGCGCTGTCCAAGCTGCTGGAGCCCGCGTCCATCGCGGCGATCGGCCGCCCCGTCGCCGCGCGCCTCGCCTTCGACCTCGCCGTGCTCCTCCGTCGCACGGGCGACATCGCGGGTTTCGAGCGCGAACTCCTCCACGCGGTCGACCTCGACCCATCGTTCCCAGAGGCGACGGAACTTGCTGCGGGGTACTTCCGCATGCGCGCGCCTGGCGCAGTCGAGGACGCGGAGGCGATGCGCCTGGCGATGCTGGCGAACCCCGTCCGCACGCCCGCTGCGCTCGGGCTCGCGGCGCTCTGCATGGAGCACGCCGCCTACCGCGCGGCTGCCTCGATTCTGAACATCGAGGCGGAGCTCCTCACCGTCCCGCGGCCCGACCCCGTGTTCGACGGGGTGCTCTCTGATCTTCAGCTCGCGCTGTGGGGCGCAGGGCGCCACGAGGCCGCGTTCGCGGTGCTCGTGAAGCGCCAGCGCATGCTCGACACGGCGCTCCTCGCCGAACTCGACCGCGATGGCGCGATCCTCTCGCTCGAGGATCGGCAGAAGACGCGCATGCCGATCTCGCCAGAGCTTGCCGCGGGCTTCGCGGCCATGGCGAGCGCCATCGGGCGGCCCGACGCGGACATCGCGATCGCAAACGCGGAGATCGCCTACGAGACGCGGATCGAGGGCTTCAACCGCATGCAGGAGGGCGACCGCGCAGCGATCGACGCGGAGATGGCGTCGGCCCGCCTTCAGGGAGCGCTCGTTCTCCTTTGGCTCGGCGGCAAGACCGACAAGGCGGAGGACTGGATCTCGGCCGCGCGTCGCACGACCCCGCTCTCGGACGACGCAGAGGCGCGCTTCGCGGGGTGGGTCGCCTTCCGCCGCGGCGACCTCGCGGCCGCAGCCGAACGGTTTTCGTCGATCGCCGACCGCGACTTCGCAGCACAGCTTGGCCTCGCTCTGGTGCAAGAGGCCCAGGGCGACCGCCGCGCCGCAGCGCGCGGGCTTCTCGCTGTGGCCCGTGGAACGCCCGCGACAGCGATGGGGATCTGGTCGCGCGACAAGCTTCGCTCGATGCTCGGGCAGCCCGAACTCGGCGTGATCGAGGGCGCGGAGCTCGTCGAGGCAGCCGCTGCGCTCCCCGAGGAGTTCACGCGGCTCATGCAGAAGGACTCGCGCAAGGTCCTCATGCGCATCATGTCGCGCGAGACCACCGTCAACGCGTGGGATCCGCTCCGCTTCGAGATCGAGCTGACGAATGTGAGCGGATGGCCGCTCGCGATCTCGAGCGAGGGCCCGCTCCTCGACACGATGACCCTCACCGCGAGCGTGAACGCAGCGGGACGGCCTCCGTCGCTCCCGCCCTTCGCAATCGTGGCGCTCAACCGCCGCTTCGTCCTTCCGAAGGACGGCACCATGACCGTGCCGATCGACGCGTCGCTCACAGATGCGGCGATCCTCCTCCGCGACGACCCCGTCAGCGGCGCGTTCCTCTCGGTGCACGGCATCCTGAACTGGCGCACGACGGCGACGGGCCTCGAGGCCGGGCCGCTCGGCGTCGAGGTCGAGTCGACGGTCGTGCATGTGCAGGGCGTGCGCCTCGAGCGGGCGTGGATCGAGGCGCGGCTCGCCGAGCTCGCAGACCGCTCGCGCGTGCCCGACCCGGAGACCATCGCCATGCTGGCCCACGCGCTGAAGCACGCCGCGCGGCGCGGCGACGAACTCGACCCGTCGGTGCGCGAGGCGCTCGCGCCCGTCGGCACCGCGATCGCGGACGCGGCCACCCG
>JBIKTI010000348.1:0-3520 GCA_044348205.1 Phycisphaerales bacterium
TGGATCTTGTGTTTGACGGGGTGGCGGCAGCAGGGCGCGAGTCGCACAGGAGGGGAAAGGGGCCTCGGACCGAGACAGCCCCAGCCGCCCGCGGGAAGACCATGGGAACCACGGGTAGCACAGACCCTTCCTCCGACCCTGCTGCGCGCTACCGCGAGGTGACGACGCTGTTCGACGCCGTGCGCGACCTCGCGCCCGATGCCGCGCGGGAGAGGGTCGAGCGCCATCCCTCCGAGGCCGTGCGCGCGCAGGTCCTCGCCATGCTCGAGGCGGATCGCGCCGCCACGGGCGTCGTGCGGACGATCGTGGATGTCTCGCGCGCGATCGACGAGGCGTCGGCGCCGCCAGAGATCCCTGCGATGGTCGGGGAGTACAAGGTGAGCGGCCTTCTCGGCCAGGGCGGCGGCGGCGTCGTGCTCAAGGGCGTGTGCCCGAAATCGGGCGACACGGTCGCCATCAAGGTGCTCGGGATCGGCGCGTGGAGCTCGCGCGCGCTCGGGCGCTTCCGTCAGGAGATCAAGCTGCTTGGTCACCTGTCGCATCCGGGCATCGCGAAGATCCTCGACGCTGGCACCGACCGCTCGGGCGTGTCGCCGCATCCCTACTTCGTGATGGAGTTCGTGGACGGCCAGTCGCTGTCGGAGTGGCGGCGGGCCGCGCCGCGGACGCCGCGCGAGATCGTGGGGCTCTTCGCTGAGATCGTCGAGGCGGTGGCGTACTCGCATGCGCGCGGGATCACGCACCGCGACCTGAAGCCGAGCAATGTGCTCGTCACCGCGGATGGCCGCGCGAAGATCCTCGACTTCGGGGTGGCGACGGTGGCGCACGATGCCGACCCGTCGCTCGACCCGCTGCGGACGCTGACGATGATGCTGCAGTTCGGCGGCACGCGGCACGGAGACGGGACGCGGGGCGCTGGCCGGACGGCGGAGGGCTCCGTCGTCGGCACGCTGCCCTACATGTCGCCCGAGCAGATCTCCGGCACGCAGCTCGTCGACGCGCGCAGCGACCTCTACGCGCTCGGCGTGATGCTGTACGAGGCGCTGTGTGGAAAGCTGCCGTACGACCTGTCGCTTCAGTCGCTGACGGACGCCGCGATGGTGATCCGCAGCGAGATCCCGACGACGCTCGGTCGCGTCGACCGCAGCCTCCGCGGCGATCTCGAGGTGATCGTGTCGCGCCTGCTTGAGAAGCGGCCCGTGGACCGCTACCAGAGCGCGCAGGAGCTGCTCGAGGACCTTGGGCGGTACCTGCGCGGACAGCGAACGCGCGTGCGGCGGATTCCGCTGCGCATCCGCATGCTGCGCTTCGCTCGGCGCTACCCAGCCTACATCGCGTCCTCTGCGGTCCTCGCCGTCGTCGCGCTCGGCTCGCTCGGCTATGCAGGCTACCTCGTGGCCGCGGAACGCCTGGCGGAGCGTGCGCGCGCCACGGACGAACTCGGCGCGATGCGCCTCAAGCTGTCCTCGGCTGCGTTCGCGGTCGGTCGCGGGCTGCTTGCACAGTCGCGCTCCGAACTCGCAGAGGTTCCCGCGTCGCGGCGCAACTGGGCGTGGCATGCGCTCGATCGCTTCCATGGACGCGGCGAACTCGTGTCCTTCATCTTCTACGCCGCGCTCGACATCCAGCCGCGCGGCGAACGCATCTTCTTCCGAGAGGGCGAGGCAGGGGCTTGGCCCGCTGTGTTCGCCCTGCGCGACGGAACGCGTCGGGCGCTCGATGTGCCGCTTTCCTCGTGCCCGCCGATCGCCGTCTCCCCCGACGGGTCGCGCATGGCGCGGGCCCACGCGCCCGATGGCGGGCTGTTCGTGCGCTCGACCGCCGATGGATCGGTGCTCGATGTCCTCGAGTCGCCGATCGACGAGATCGACGCGATCGCGTGGTCGGACGATGGAGCGATGCTGCTGCTTGCGAACCGCGCGGGCGAGCTGGCCGCGATCGACCTTGTGACGGGCCGCGCGCTGCGCGCGAGGTTCGATGCAGGCGCCGCTGCATCGGAGCGGGTCTTCCTGCGCACGGTCGGGGGCGCTGCGGTCGTCGGCCTCGAGGGCGCGGAGAGCATCCTCGTGTGGAGCTTCGCGGCAGACGGGCGCGGTGCGGAGCCACGCGTCATCCCGCTCGTGGGTTTCGGCACGGGTGTCGGCGTGTCGTCGCTCGTGTCATCGCTTGAGGCGGTGCGCGTCGAAGGCGTGCAGCGGGCGTTTGTGGGCACGACGCAGGGCGCGGTCCTTGACATCGATCTCGCGCAGGGCACGATCGCGCGCAAGTACGAGTACGCGACGAGCCCGATCGAGGCGCTGGCCGTCGAGCCGACACGGGGGCTTCTTGCGGCGGCGACCGGCGAACGCGCGGACAAGCACCGCGGGTCGCTGCAGGTCTGGGATGTCTCCACGGGCGAAGCGGTTGGAACGCTCGGGCTCGGGACGGGGGCGCTCTCGATCGCGTTCTCGCAGGATGGCGAGAGTCTCTTCGTCGGCGAGATCTCGGGCGAACTGACCCGATACGCCGTGGTGCGCGAGGTCCTTTCGCCGACCTTGGGAAGTGCCGAGATGCAGGTGAACGAGATGGCTTTCGCTGGTGGCGGCCTCATGGCCGTGACGACCGCGGAAGGGGCGTTCTGGTGGAACTGGGATCTCGATCGGCAGGCGTCGCGCGCGCGGCCCGAGCGCATTCCGATCGCGCGTGAACTGGTCGCGGGGCGGCCGATCGCGGTGGTCGCGGTCGCGGCATCCGGCCCGAACGCGGCCACGCGCGCAGCGCTCGCCGTCGTCGCGCCCGATGCGACGAGCGTCGTCTTCTACGCGACTTCGGGCGAGGAACTCGGGCGAGTGGCGATCACGGGCCGCGCGCCCGCGGATGCCGAGCCCTCGATTTCAGCGACCGCGGACGGCTTCGTCCTCGGAGTCGGGCGGCGGGTCGAGCGCCACGCGGTAATCGAGGCGGGCGGCCGCGTGCGAGCGGAGCTGATCGGCTCCGAGACGCTCGATGGAATCGTGCGGAGCGTGTGCGCCACGCCCGACGGAACGCGAGTGGCGGCGGTGATTTCGGATGTCGAGGCAAACAGGTTCGGTGCGTGGCTTGTCGGACTCGACGCAAGCGCCCGCGGGGCTCCGCGCGAGTCCTGGCGGCACCCGATCGGCGAGGAGAGCGACGCGCACGAGCTCGGTGCCGCGATCTCCAGCGATGGAGGAACGGCGTTCGCGGTGTCGGGCACGGGGCAGCTCGGGGTGTTCGATGCACCGTCGGGCGCGAACATCTTCGCCATCGACGATGTTCCGCCGTGGAGCATCGACCGGAGGGCGGTCGGGCTCGCGATGTCGCCCGATGGACGCGCGCTCGCCGTGCGCTTCGCGGATGGCAGCGTGCGCATCGTCGAATCGGCTGCCTTCGGCGCCGAAGCAGGGGAGGCGCGATGACGCGGGGACTTTCGGCAATGCTTGCGCTCTGCGCGTTCGTCTGGGTCGGCGTGCAGCCTGGCCGCGCGGCTGATCCGCCGGTCGCGTCTCCCGTCGCGGTCGAT
>JBIKTI010000349.1:0-3512 GCA_044348205.1 Phycisphaerales bacterium
ACTCGCCCGCGTCCGACGGACGCGCGTCGGTGATCGTGAGCGTGGTCGAGAGCGCGGTCGCGGTCAGCGCGCCGCTGGCGCCCGAGACTTCGCCGCCGCGCTTCGATGCGCCGCCGTCGCCGTCCGCAATGTCGACGCCGTTGCGCTGCCACTGGAAGCTGACCGCGCCGTTGAAGTCGTAGCCCGAGGCGCACGCGGCAGAGAGCGTGAGCGTGGCGCCGGCGTCAATCGACTGCGCTGCAGGCTGCTCCGCGACCGACGGGATGCCAGAGTCGGTCCAGCGGGCGAAGTAGTTCGAGGGAAGGCCACCCGCGGTCGTGAAGTTGCCGCCGGCGACGAGTTCGCCGTTCGGAAGCGCGGCGAGGGCGTACACCGAATGGTACGCTCCTGCGGATAGCCCCGCCCCGAACGGAGACCACGCCGAGCCGTCCCAGCGCGCGATGCGGTTCGCAGCCACGCCGCCTGCCGTGGCGAATCCGCCACCCACGACGAGGTCGCCGTTTGGGAGCACGGTTAGGGCATTCACGTGGGCTCCGTTTGAACCATTGGACACACCTGAACCGAGCGGAGCCCAGGTGGATCCGTTCCAGCGCGCGATTCGATTCGCCGAAACGCCACCGATGCTGATGAAGTTGCCGCCTGCGACGAGGTCGCCGTTCGGAAGCACGGCAAGTGCTTGCACAACCCAGTCCATCCCCGACCCAAGCGCAGCCCAAGACGAGCCGTTCCAGCGCGCGATTCGATTCGCCGAAACGCCGCCCGCGGTGGTGAAGGTTCCGCCCGCTACGAGGTCGCCGTTTGGGAGCACCGCGAGCGCCGATACGGTGCCGTTCATCCCAGATCCGAGCGGCGTCCACGACGAGCCATCCCACCGCGCGATGCGGTTCGCTGACACGCCTCCCGCGGTGGTGAACTCGCCACACGCCACGAGATCGCCGTTCGGGAGCACGGCGAGGGCTCTGATGTAGGTCTGGCTCGCTCCCGCAGAGACCCCCGACCCAAGCGGAAACCACGACGAGCCGTCCCATCGCGCGATGCGCCCCGCCGCCACGCCACCGGCTGAGGAGAAGAATCCGCCCGCGACGAGGTCGCCGTTCGGCAACTCGGCGAGGGCGTACACCACGCTGTCCACCCCCGACCCAAGCGGAGCCCACGACAAGCCGTCCCAGCGCGCGATGCGGTTCGCCGCGACACCGCCGGCGGTGGTGAACCCGCCGCCCGCGACGAGGTCGCCGTTCCGAAGTACAGCGAAGTTGAGAGGCGTCGCGTTCAAGCCCGACCCCGACCCGAACCCAGCCCAAGAAGATCCATTCCAGCGCGCGATGCTGTTGGCCACGACGTCGCCGACGGTGATAAAGCCGCCGCCCGCGACCAGGTCGCCGTTCGGAAGCACGGCGAGCGCGCATACCAAGTCACCGTACGGTCCTGCGGACAGCCCCGCCCCGAGCGGAGACCACGACGAGCCGTCCCACCGCGCGATTGGACTTGTCGCCACGCCGCCGGCGGTGGTGAATTGACCACCAGCCACAAGGTCGCCGTTCGGAAGCACGGCAAGTGCGTTCACAATGTTGTTCGTCCCCGCCCCGAGCGCAGACCACGACGAGCCGTCCCAGCGCGCGATGCGGTTCGCCGACACGCCTCCGGCGGAGGTGAAGTTGCCGCCCGCGACGAGGTCGCCGTTCGGGAGCACGGCCAGCGCGCACACCACGCCGGCGTTCATGCCCGACCCAAGCGCTGACCAGGTGGAGCCGTTCCACCGCGCGGTGCTGTCAACCAAGCCTCCGGCGGTGAAAAACGAGCCGCCCGCGACGAGATCGCCGTTCGGCATCACGGTGAGGGCGTACACGGTGCCGTTGATCCCCGACCCAAGCGGAGACCAGAACGAGCCGTTCCACCGCGCGACACTGTTCGCCTCCACGCCACCGGCGTATGTGAATCGACCGCCTGCCACAAGGTCGCCGTTCGGAAGCACGGCGAGCGCGTGCACTTCGGACGGATACGTAAGCGAGTAGACCCCCGAACTGAACGGAGACCACGACGAGCCGTCCCATCGCGCGATGCGCCCCGCCGCCACGCCACCGGCTGAGGAGAAGAACCCGCCGGCGATGAGGTCGCCATTCGGAAGCACGGCGAGGGCACGCACGGAGCTGTTCATCCCCGACCCAAGCGGAGCCCAGGTCGAGCCGTTCCAGCGCGCGATGAGGTTCGCAGACACGCCGTCAGCGGTGGTGAAGACGCCTCCCGCCACGATGTCGCCGTTCGGCAGCACTGCATTTGCATAGACGGTGGAGTTCATCCCCGGTGTCAGTTGACCGAGGCCCGTCAGCCACCGCCCTTCGCACTGCGCGTGCGCCGCGCCGGGCGCCACGAGCGCGACCAGAGCGGCCGCGAACGCCAGAAGCACCGCAACGGGCCCGCGCGCCCGCGCGCTGCGGACTGCGACAGAAACACGACCGAGGATGGAGGAGAGAGTGGCCATCTGATTTCTCGATTCAAGGAAGGCGGCCCAACGCGGGCGAGGCCTGCCGTGGGTGTACGCAGGTGCTCGACGCGCAATTGGTTCCGCCCCGCGCGATTCAGCGGATTTCGGTCGGGGATGTTGAACTGACCCGGCGGGCATGCCCCGTCCGATCGCTGGGGAGACGCCCGATCCCCGTGTGCAGCGGCGCGGATAGGCTGTGGCCTTCGTCGCCCCGTGTCACTCTTCACCGCCAACACCGCAACCGAAACGCTCCCGCTCGTCGTCGTCGCGGTCGAGCGGGCGGTCGACCGGTCGCCCGACGGGTTGACCTACGCGCTGCCGCGCGAACTTGCGCAGCTGCCCGATGGCGCGCGCGTCGAGGTGCCGCTCGGGCGCGGCGAGACGCCGACCGCGGGGTGGATCGTGCGGCGCATCGCCGAAGGCGAGGACATCGGGATTCCGCGCGAGAAGATCAAGCCGATCCTCGGCGTCGACCCGTCGGGCGTGGTGCTTCCAGGCGAACTCATGCAGTTCGCGCGCTGGATCAGCGCGTACTACGCGTGTCCGATAGGGATGACGCTTGCGTCAATCCTGCCCGCCGCGGTTCGCAGGGCGATCGGGCGCGTCGAGCGCACGCTCGTTGATCTCGCGCCTGCGCCGACAGCCTCGCAGAAGCCAGCCGCGCAGAAGACCGTCATCGTGAAGATCACGAAGCGCCAGCAGCACGCGCTCGATGTCCTCGCCACGCTGCCGCGGCCGATCGAGATCGCGGATCTCGCCGAAGCCGCGGGCTACTCGTCGGTCGAGCCGTTGAAGCGGTTGATCGCGTCGGGTCACCTCGTCGCCACGAAGAAGACATCGTTCGAGGCGAGCTTCATCGCGCGTGCAGGCAACATCGCGCCTGCGCCCGAGCCGACGGCCGAGCAATCCGCCGCAATTGCCGCGATTTCCCGCGATTTCGGCCAGTTCGCGCAGCACCTCGTCTTCGGCGTCACGGGCTCGGGCAAGACGGAGATCTACATTCGTCTCCTTGAAGAATGCGTGCGCCGCG
>JBIKTI010000050.1:0-10488 GCA_044348205.1 Phycisphaerales bacterium
CGGCGCCTACGCGGCCAACGCGGCGTGCGAGGTCCGCGCCGCCTTCGACCAGGGCCGCCGTGCGGCGCCCGCTGGAAACCTGATCACTGCGGGCGACGGCGTCGAAGAGCTTCTCGCGCGGATTCCGCTCGCGGCGACCCTTGACGAACTCCTCGCGCGCGAGGACATCGACCTCGTCTCGATCTGCACGCCGACAGACACGCACATCGCGCTTGTCCGCGCCGCGATCGGCGCAGGAAAGCATGTGCTCGTCGAGAAGCCGACCGCGCTCGATGCAGACGCGATCGATGCGCTCGACGCAGAGGCACGCGCGGCGGGTGTGCTGGCCATGCCCGCCCACTGCATGCGCTTCTGGCCCGCGTGGGCGTGGATGGCCGAGGCCGTCCGCACGCAGCGCTTCGGCCGTGCGCAGCGCGCGTCGTTCCGCAGGCTCGGCGCGCGGCCAGCGTGGAGCCAGGACTTCTACCTCGATCCGACCCGCTCGGGCGGCGCGATCGTCGACCTCCACATCCACGACGCCGACTTCGTGCGCTTCGCCTTCGGCGAGCCAGACTCGGTCGACGCGCGGGGCACGCGCATGCATGCGACGGCGCGCTACGGCTTCGCGCAGGGGCCGCACGCGGGGCTCGTCGTGGAGGCCGAGGGCGGCTGGATGGACGACCCCGCCTTCGCGTTCATGATGGTGGCGTCGATCGAGTGCGAACGCGGCGTGATCGACTTCCGCCTCGGGCGCGATCCCGAGCTCCTCGTGCTCGTCGACGGCGAGCCGCAGGTGATCGTCGCCGGGCGCGACTATCCGCTCGGCACGGGCTACGACCACGAGATCGCTGCGCTTCTCTCGGCGATTCGCGCAGGGAAGAACGCCGCGCCAGTCACCCTCGCCGATGCGGCGCGCACGCAGCGCCTCCTCGATCGCGAGATCGCGCGGCTCGGGGTGTGAACGCTCGCTCGGGCTTTGAACGCGCGCTCGGGGTGTGAACGCGCGGCGCCTACGCCTGCCGTGCGGCGAGCGCGTCGGCGGCGCGGGCGAAGTCGAAGTCCTTCTCCGTGATGCCGCCCGCGTCGTGCGTCGAGAGCGACAGCGTGACGCGGCTGTAGCGAATCAGGATGTCGGGGTGGTGCGCGACCTTCTCGGCGTGCTCTGCCACGGCCGCGACGAACGCCATCGCCGCGACGAAATCCGCGAAGCGATAGGTGCGCTGGATCTCCTCGCCTGGCTGCGACCATTCGGCCAGCGCCTCGAGGCGCGAGGCGATCTCGTCATCGCTGAGCTTGGTGAGCGACATGCGCGGCAGTGTACGGCCTCGCGACCTGCCGTACGCTTGCGGAAATGACGGCGCACCCGCCACGCGTCACGAGGCTCGCCCCGACCCCGTCGGGGGCGCTCCATGTGGGCAACGCCCGCACTTTTCTCGCCACCTGGGCCCTGGCGCGGCACGAGGGCTGGCGCGTCGCGCTCCGCCTCGAGGACCTCGACCTCGGGCGCGTGAAGGAAGGCGCGCACGAGGCCTGCGTGGCGGACCTCCGCTGGCTCGGCCTCGACTGGGACGGCGAGCCGCTCGTCCAGTCGGCGGACCTCGCGCCCTACCGCGCGGCGCTCTCGTCGCTTGCGGCGCTCGGACTCGTCTTTCGCTGCGACCGCTCGCGCGCGGAGATCCGCAACGCCGCCAGCGCACCGCACGCGGAGGACGGCGAGACGCGCTATCCGCCCGATCTGCGACCGCCCGAGCCGTGGCCGCGTTCGGTCGAACGCTGGGATGCGAACCAGCGCATGCGCGTCGAGCCCGCGACCGAGGCTGTCGACGACGAACTGCTCGGCCGCCGCGTCTTCGACCCGGGACTCGAGGCGGGCGACCTCGTCGTGTGGACGAAGCTCGGCGTCCCCGCGTACCAGCTCGCCGTCGTCGTCGACGACGCACGCCAGCGCGTGACCGATGTCGTGCGCGGCGACGACCTCCTCGCAAGCGCGGCGCGACAGCAGCTCATCGCGCGACATCTCGGGCTTTCCCATGCGCGCTGGTGGCATCTGCCGCTTGTCTACGGCGACGACGGCAAGCGCCTGGCCAAGCGCAACGGCGCGCACGGCCTCGCTGCGCTGCGCGCGGAAGGCGTGGCGCCCGAGCGCCTCGTCGGCTGGTGCGCGTGGAGCCTCGGGCTCGTGGCCGAGCCGCGCCCGCTCCGTGCGGAGGAGCTCGTCGCGCGCTCGTCTCCCGCTGCGCTGCGCGAGGCTGCGCTGCGCACGGAACGCGCGCCGACCGTGTTCGGCGCGGGCGATCTCGCCTGGCTTCGATCGGTACGATGACGCCATGCGCACCATCGCGGCCGCCTCGCTCTCGCTCGCCCTGTCGCTCACGCTCGTTCCGATCGTCGCGACCATGACGGGCTGCGAACGCGCCGCGGCGCCCACCTCGCTCGCCGTGACCGCGGGGGGCAAGCGATTCGACTGCCGCCTCGCGCTCGACGAGGCGTCGCGCGAGCGCGGCCTCGGCGGCGTGACCGAGATCGGGCCCGACGAAGGCATGCTCTTCGCGTTCCCCACCGCGGAGGAGCGCACCTTCTGGATGCGCGACTGCGTGATCGACCTCGACATCGCCTTCCTCGACGGCAAGGGCTTCGTGACGGCCGTCCACACCATGCCGAAGGAGCCGCTGCGGGCCGAAGGCGAAAGCGAGAGCGCCTATCTCGGGCGCCTCAAGCGTTATCCCTCGGGCGCCCCCGCGCAGTTCGCGCTCGAGGTGGCCCCAGGCTCCCTCGAGAAGCTCGGGGTGCGCCGCGGGAGCCGGGTCGAATTCGACGCCGCCGCCCTCAAGGCCCACATCCGATGAGTCGATACCCCGAGGCGGGGTGGATGCACGACGCCATTCCCGAGTTGGTTTTCGGACGAAGTCCGGTCGGCGATCGCCCAATCGGTCATCGCCCAGTCGGTCATCGCCCAATCTGTCATCGCTTCGGGTTGAGGGCTCCATGGACCAGGCACGCAGCACCACGCGCATCGCGCTCATCAGCACTGAGTCGATGCTCACCGTCGCCGAGGACTGGCGCAACCGCCTCACGCGGGAGATGCCCGGCATCACCGCCGTCCACCTGAGCAGCGAGGTTCTTCGCACCCCCGCGGGAACGCCGATGCACCTCGATGTCGAGGCGATCGTCGTCTTCGCGGGCGAGGAGCGCGCGGCCGCCGAGGCCGCCCTGAAGGTCACGCTCGAGGCGGTCGAACCTCCCGAGAGCGAGAACGCCCTGCCGCACGCCGTGCGCATCGTCGCCGTGAGCGACCTCCTCACCGCGGACGCGCTGCACCCAGGCTATGACGCGCTCCCTGCGGGCGCGACCGACGCCGCGCTCGTGCCGTTCCTGCGCGGGATCCTCTCCTGCGCGCCCATGCTGCGCGATGCGCGGCGCGAGCTCGCGCTCCTGAACCGCTTCGTCGGATCGATGCGCAACGAGCTCGAGGAGCGCAACGAGGAGCTCCAGCTCGCGGCGCTCGTCCAGCGCGACTTCCTTCCGCTTCCCGTGCCCGAACTGCACGGAGTGCAGGTGGCGACCTTCTACCGCCCGCTCGCGCAGGTCTCGGGCGATGTCTATCATGTCGAGCAACTCGACGATGATCGACTCTCGATCTTCATCGCAGATGCCGTTGGCCACGGAATTCCAGCCGCCCTCCTCGGGATGGCCGTCTGCCGCTCGCTTGAGACGACAGAGCGCTCCCACGGCCAGCTGCGCCTCCTCGGCCCAGGCGAGACGCTCGCGCGCGCCAATGTGAGGCTCGCGGAGCACCAGCGCGCCACCACGCGCTTCGCCACTGCGATCGCCGCGGTCCTCGACTGCAGGCAGCGCACGATCAGGCTCGCCGCCGCAGGCCACCCCCCTGCGATCCTGCTTCGCCCGGGCCAGACGCCGCGCCATATCGAGTGCGACGGCGGGCTTCTCGGAATCTTCCCCGACGAGGTCTACGGCGAGATCGAGCTCGCGCTCGAGCCGCACGACAAGCTCCTCTTCTACTCGGACGGCTTCGAGCAGGCGTTCACCGACGAGGGCTCGCCGAGCCACTTCAAGGAGTTCGCAGCGCTCACCGAGATCGACGATCCCGAGACGGTCGTCCAGGAGATCGCGTCGCGCATCGACGCCCAGTCGGGCTCGCTGCACCAGGCCGACGACCTGACGCTCCTTTGCATCTCCGTCGGACACGCGTCGACCGTGCGCCTCGTCGCGTAAGGGCTCGTCGCGGAAGACTCGCCGGCCGCGATGGTCGACCGATGACTGATCGAAACCCGCGCTGTCGCGCTCACGCGCGCGCCGATGTCGCGTGCCAACGCTCGATCTGCCGCGCGACGAGCTTCGCGAGGTGGTCCATCTCGACATGCATCGCGTCGCCCGCGAGGCGTGCGCCGAGCGTCGTGCGCGCAAGCGTCTCTGGGATCAGGCACACATCGACCACCGTTCGCCCGCCCGCCGCGGGCGCCGCATCCTCGACCCGCGCGATCGTGAGCGACACGCCGTCGAGCGCGATCGAGCCCTTGTCGACGGCAAGCCTCCCGAGGCCCTCGGGAAGCGCCACGCGAACGCGCCACTCGCCCTCCGTCGCGAGGCCGACCACCTCCGCGAGCCCATCGACATGCCCGAGCACCACATGCCCGCCGAGAAAGGTCGAGGCCGTCGCTGCATGCTCGAGGTTCACGGCGGAACCCTCCCGCAGCGCCCCGATCGCGGTCACGGCCAAGGTCTGCGGGATCGCGTCGAAGGCGGCGATGGCCTCGGAGCCCCGCTCGAGCTCGACCACAGTCAGGCAGCAACCGTTCACAGCGATCGAAGCGCCCGGCTCGGGCAGGTGGTTCCATCCGCCGAAACCGATGCGAATCCGACGCCCCGCGGGGGCGTCCGCGACGCTGCGAACCGTCCCAATGGCCTGCACCAGTCCAGTGAACATGGCGGGAGGGTACAGGCTCCCCGCCGCGCGCTCCCAAGCCCCGCTCGGCGGGGCGACACTGGCCAGCGCCGCTTGACGCTTGCGCCCCTTGGGGGCGATACTCCGCGTCTCGGCCCACGGCCGATGGAGTACCCCCACGATGCCCACCCAGCCAGTCCTTGCGCCGCGCCAGCGGCCTCAGTCCGTTCGCCCCGCAGCCCGCCCCGTCGGCCGCCTCGGCGCGTTCCCCGTCTCGCTGGCCGCGCTCGTGACCGCGCTCGCCTCTGTCTCCGCACCCGCCCTCGCGATGCAGGCCGCAGATCTCCCTGCGCAGAACGCGGCGCGCGTCGAGGAGGCGTACCTCGTGGGCCCAGCGAAGGCCGGCGAGCTCGGCTGCGCCATCAGTTGGCAGGCGCTCGTCCCGAGCGCAGAGGGCCAGTCGCTCGCCCTCGTCGACTGCTCGCCTTTCGGCGTCCTCGCCATCAACACCCGCAACGAGCTCACCCTCGTCCGTGCCGACACGGGCGACCGTGCCTGGACGGCCTCCGCTGCAGAGCGGATCGACCGCATCCTCTCCGCGGAGATCGTCTCCGTCGCGACTTCCGATGGCGGCGAGCAGCGCATCGCCGTGACGACCGACACGGGCTTCTACACGCTCGACATCAAGGACGGCTCGTCCCTTCTTCGCAGGAACTTCCGCCATGTGCCGAGCACGCGTCCGATCGTGGTCGGGCAGGCGCTCGTCTTCGGCACGCGCAGCGGCCAGGCCGCTTGGTTCGACTGCGGCAGCGGATTCGACATGCGTGGCTACACGGTCGACGGCCCGCTCGGCCGGAGCCCCGTGGTGGCGCAGCCGGTTGAGAACGACGGCATCGTCGTCGCAGGATCGAGCCAGGGCACGGTGGTCGCGCTCGACGCCTCGAACAGCACCTCGCTCTGGCGCAAGGAGCTTCTCGGCGGCGTGACCGCGAAGCCCGCCATCGCCAATGGCATCGCGTTCGTCGCGAGCGAGGACCAGTACCTCTACGCCTTCGACCTCGGCTCGGGCGCGACGCTGTGGAAGTACTTCACGCAGACCCCGCTGAGCACCTCGCCGTTCGCGGCGGGCGGACTCGTGCTGCAGGACATCCCCGGCGAAGGCCTCGTCGCCTTCACGCAGAATCCCGAGGGCCAGCTCGGCGGCGAAGTGCGCTGGAAGAAGACGGGTCTCGCGGGTCGCCCGATCGGCACGAGCCAGGTCGGCGGCGGCGAAGCCGTCCTCCTCTGGTGCTCGAAGGGCCGCACGGTGACGGTCGTTGACCTCCGCAACGGCGATGTCGTCCGCACCGTCGAACTCCCCAAGGTCGAGCACCTCGAGGCTGGCACGCTTGAGGACGGCGGCCTCGTCGCGTGGTCGTCGGACGGCCGCATCCTGCGGCTCTCGCCGCTCTCGAACGGTTCCTCGGGCCGCTGAGGCCCTCTCGCGGGAGCTCGGACATGCATGGACTCGTCAAGACTCGACGCGCGCTGATCTCGGTCAGCGACAAGCGCGATCTCATCCCATTCGCGAAGACGCTGTCTTCGTTCGGCGTCGAGATCGTCTCGACGGGCGGCACGGCGGCGGCGCTGGCGGCGGCGGGCATTCCAGTCGTTTCGATCGAGAAGCTGACCGGCTTCCCCGAGATGATGGATGGCCGCGTGAAGACGCTCCATCCGCGCGTCCACGGCGGACTCCTTGGTCGCCGCGATGTGGCGGAGCATGTCAAGGCGATGGAGGAGCACGGCATACCGCCGATCGACCTCGTGTGCGTCAACCTCTATCCGTTCGAGATGACGGTGCGCCGCGAGGGCGTGCAGGAGCACGAGGCGATCGAGCAGATCGACATCGGCGGGCCGTCGATGCTGCGCTCCGCTGCGAAGAACCACGAGTTCGTCGCGGTCGTCACAGATCCATCGCAGTATGACCGCGTGGCGAGCGAACTCTCCGCGAACGACGGAGCAACGACGCTCGAGCTCAGGCGCACACTCGCGGCCGCGACCTTCGCGCGCACGGCAGCCTACGACACGGCGATCGCGGCGTGGATGAGCCAGCGCGCGGGCAACCGCTTCCCGCCTGTCTTCGAGCTTCGCGGCGTGAACGAGGGCGAGCTCCGCTACGGCGAGAACCCGCACCAGGCAGCGGCCGTCTACCGCGACCCGACCTTCCGCGGCCCGAGCGTCGTCGCGGCCGAGCTTCTCCACGGGAAGCCGCTTTCCTACAACAACCTGCTCGACGCAGCGGCCGCGCTTGAACTCGCGCAGGATCTCCGCGAGGTTTCGCCGGGAGCCGCTGGCGCCGTGGTGGTGAAGCACACGAACCCGTGCGGCGCGGCCGTCGCGGCGACAGCGCGCGAGGCGTTCGCGAAGGCCTACGCGGGCGACCCGCTCGCAGCCTTCGGCGGCATCGTCGCGCTCAACGCGACCGTCGACCGAGCCTGCGCCGAGGAGATCGTCGCGGGCGAGAAGTTCCTCGAGGTGGTCGTCGCGCCGAGCTACGACGCAGACGCGCTCGAGATCCTGCGGGCGCGATGGAAGAACGCGCGCCTCCTTGCGGTCGGGCCCGTGAGCGCCGTGCCGAAGTCTGTCCTCGTCCGCTCGATCGCGGGCGGGTTCCTCGCGCAGGAGGCCGACACGCATGCCATCGTGGCCGAGGAATTCGAGCTCGCGGCGGGACCCGCGCCGAGCGCGGAGGTCCTGCGCGACGCAGCGTTCCTGACGGCGGTCGTGAAGCACCTCAAGTCGAACGCGGTGTGCATTGGCCGCGCAGGGCAGCTCTACGGCGCGGGTGCAGGACAGATGGACCGCGTGGCGAGCTGCCGCAATGCCGTCGAGAAGGCGGGCGCGCGGGTCCGCGAGGGTTCCGGCGTCGCGGTCGCTGCAAGCGACGCATTCTTCCCCTTCGACGACGGGCCGAGGCTCCTGATCGACGCCGGCGTGAAGTGCCTCGTCCACCCGGGCGGCTCGAAGCGCGACGAAGACACCTTCAGGCTGTGCGCCGAACGCGGGGTCAGCTGCCTTGTGACGGGCGTGCGGCGGTTCAGGCATTGATGGAGCGGTCGCCGCTGCGGCGGCTCCCTTTGGTGCTGCTGAAGGGTTCGAGCGGTCGCCGCTGCGGCGGCTCCCTTTGGTGCTGCTGAAGGGTTCGAGCGGTCGCCGCTGCGGTGGCTCCGTCTGGTGCTGAAAACGGTGCCATGCGTCGTTTCCTATACTGCGACCCATGGCCGACAAGCCCGTCCTCGATCACCCGTCGCTTCCGATCGTCAAGCAGGCGTTCCCCGACATCAAGTTCATGGCGGCGGAGTTCCGTGGCCTGACCACGCTCATCTGTCCGCCCGATCGGATGCATGATGTCCTGCGGCAACTGCGCGACGACCCGCGGCTCGACTACAACTTCCTCACCGATGTGGTCGGCATCGACTACCTGAAGTACCCAGTCAAGCAGCCTGGCCGCTTCGCGGTCACCTACCTCGTCCACTCGCACAAGCATGAGCTCCGCCTCGGCGTGAAGTGCTACCTCGAGCCCACGCTCGACACGAGCGGCACCGATGTCGACCCGGCGCTCGAGACCGACAGCGCCTGCGACATCTGGGCCGGCGCAGAGTGGCCAGAGCGCGAGGTCTACGACATGTTCGGAATCCGCTTCCGCGGCCACCCCGACCTCCGCCGCATCCTCATGTGGAAGGACTACCCCGGCCACCCGCTGCGCAAGGACTACCCGCTGCGCGGTCGCGGCGAGCGCGAGCATCATGTGCCGCTGACAAGAGAGTCGCGTTAGGAACGCGCCTCGATCAAGACGATTTCGACGATCGACATTCCGACGCGCGCGCATGGCCTCCAAGCGCGCGCGTTCTTTTTGCTGAGTTCCCCCGAATCTCGTGCCCGAGACAAAGCGCCATCTCCAGCTGAAGGACCTCGCCCTCGCATGGCTGCGCGCGGTCGGATGCCGCGCGGTCGCGACGGAAGTGGCGTGCCCGTTCCACCGCTACCGCTTCGATGCGCTCGGCTGGATCGACCACGCCGACGACACGCGCGCGGTCGAGGCCTTCGGCGCCCCCGCCGCCGAACCGCGCGCCCCGCGCGCTGTCGCCATCGAGTGCAAGCAGTCGCGCGCCGACTTCGCCTCCGACGATGCCGACCCCGCCGAACTCACGCGCCGCAAGGCGTATCTCCTCGAGCGCCGCGCCGTGATCGAGGAACTCCGCGTCAAGGTGCGCGAGACGCATCTCAAGGTCGAGGGCTCGAGCCTCTTCGAGGAACTCGCGCACTGGGAGTTCGGCGAGAGCCGCATTGCCGCCTACCGCAAGGTGCTCTCCGAACTCGCCGCGATCGACGAGAAGATGGGCGTCGACACCAAGTTCGCGCAGCTGGCGCGCTGGCGGACCGCGGACCACCTCGTTCTGGTGACGCCCGCGGGCCTCCTCCGCCCGCGCGAGGTCCCCGCGGGCTGGGGACTCGTCGAGGTCGAACCGCGCGCCCTCAGGAAAGGCTGGGAGCCCGTTGCGGGCGAGCCGCTCCCCTGCCAGATGCGCGTCGCCCCGAGCGCCCTCGGCACACCCGTCGAGCGACGACTGCGCCTCCTCCGCAACATCGCGGTCGCCGCGAGCCGCGGGGTCGGGTATGGCATCATTCCTCCGAAGCCGCGGGAAGACGCGCCTCCCACAGCCGCAAGCCACGCCGAAACGCATGGTCTCTTCTCACTCGACCCACCGCCCGCCGACGATACGATGAATCACCACGAGCCCCGGTAGCTCAGTTGGATAGAGCACGCGCCTTCTAAGCGCGTGGTCGGCGGTTCGAATCCGCCCCGGGGTGTTGTTCCTGCCGAGGCACGTCAGGTGCCATGTAGTGCCAGGCACTGACTGGCGCGTGCCATGCGCCTTCTCGAAGACGGAGGAAGCTCACGGAGCAAGGTCACGGGTTCCTCGCGACGCGGAACCCGATGTCGATGCCCGAGAAGCCAGGAGTGTTGAAGCCGCGGGCGGACGAACGCATGAAGTTGGCGCTGTAGAACCACGAGCCGCTGCGCAGCACGCGGTTCGTCCCGGTCGCCGGACCCGTTGGGTTCGTCTGCGCCCCCGCGGCGTACGCGCCGAACCAGTCGCTCACCCACTCCCACACATTGCCCGACATGTCGTGCAATCCGAGCGCATTCGCGGCCTTTCCGCCGACGGGCCGCGTCTGGCTGAGCGCGTTCGCGTTGTACCACGCGATGTTCACCGCCGTCGTGTCGTCGCTCGACCCGTTGTTGAACGCCGTGGTCGTGCCCGCGCGGCTCGCATACTCCCACTCGGCCTCGGTCGGAAGCCGCATGCCCGTCGCAGCCAGGAAGCCCTGGACCGTGGTCCACGAAACGCTCTCGACCGGGCGATTCGGGACTTGCGCCGCCGGAACCTGCGCGCTCGCGCTCTGGAAGTTCGATGGATTCGACCCCATCCTCGCCGTCCACTGCGCCTGCGTCACCTCGAAGCGGCCGATGTAGAAGGCGTTGGTGATCGTCACCTGGCGCGTCGGGTTCTCGTTGGCGTCACACCCGAATGTGGCCGATGCCGTGCACCCCATCGTGTAGG
>JBIKTI010000051.1:0-10480 GCA_044348205.1 Phycisphaerales bacterium
ACTTCCCGCCGCTTCCCCCGGCGCCTGCGGGGCTTGATCCCCGCCAATCTGGGCTGAACTACTTCGTGATCGCCGCCCCGCCCGAGGGGCGAGCGGACGACATCGTCCGCTTCTGTCGCGAGCGAGGGCTTGACGCGTACGCGGTTGTCGGAGACACTGCCCGACTTCGCGAAGTTGTCGTGCTGCCTGGGTTTCCGAAGTCGGAGCTCAGCGGACCGGCCGCGACGCAGCTGAAGAAGCGGATCCGCGCGGTCGGCGTCCTCCACAAGGCCGCAGCCAGAGGGAACCCCGACTTCGGCGACATGTACCCGAAGCTCTTCCAGCGCTGATCGGGACTCGACGGCGTTCGGACTTCAGACGGCGAACCACGACACGGCGAACCACGACACGGCGAACCACGACACGGCGAACCACCAGCAGGCGAATCTATGGGCATCCACACCTCTCTCAAGACCAAGTCAGGCGCGCTCAACCAGCACCGCAATGTCCTCACCCGCGATGAGCGCATCGCGCGCCTCTCCGCGACCGAGCGCTTCGCTGCGGACAAGAACTCGCCGCTCGGCCTCCCGAAGGTCCTGAGCATCAAGGTCGCGGCCGGCAAGAAGCCCAAGAAGGAAGCCGCCGCCGCAGCTGGTGCAGGCGACGCCAAGAAGGACGCCAAGAAGGACGCGAAGAAGAAGTAATCCTTCTCTTCAGGCGCCGTGCGCGCGACTGCGGCCCATGCCGCGACGCCTGGTGCGGTATCCTCCAAGAAGACAAACAGATCCGACGCCCCCTCGCTTCGAGGGGGCGTCGTGTTTGTCTCTTCCGCCCGCGCTCGTCCCCTTGCCACACGCCTCGGAGTTCCCTGCGATGGAAACGGCCCTCGACCTCTCCAAGCTTCTCTCGCGCCGCGCGCGCTCGATCGACGCGAGCGGGATCCGCAAGGTCTTCGACCTCGCCGCGCACCTCAAGGACCCGATCAACCTCTCGATCGGCCAGCCCGACTTCCCAGTGCCCGACGAGCTGAAGCGCGCGGCGATCAAGGCCATCGAGGAGAACCGCAACGGCTACACGCAGACGCAAGGCTGCCCAGAGCTCCTGCGCGCGATCTGGTCGCGCCTTGGCTCCGAGATCGGCTGGACGCCCGAACCCGCGGGCGGGCTCTCCGCGATCGTGACGAGCGGAACGAGCGGCGCGCTCCTCCTCGCCATGATGTGCCTTCTCGACGAGGGCGACGAGGCGATCGTGCCCGATCCCTACTTCGTGATGTACCCGCAGCTCGGCGCGCTCACGGGCGGCCGCATCGTCACCTGCGACACCTATCCCGACTTCCGCATGACGGCCGAGCGGATCGAGCGTCTCATCACGCCGCGCACGAAGGCCGTGCTCGTGAACAGCCCAGGCAACCCGACGGGTGTCGTCCTCGGCGAGCGCGAGCTTGCGGACATCGTCGATCTCTGCCGTGCGCGCGGGATCCTCCTCATCTCAGACGAGATCTACGACGAGTTCACCTTCTCCGAGTCGCTCGAGGGCGGCCGCTTCCCGACGCCTACGCGGATGAGCAAGGACTGCCTCCTCATCCGTGGCTTCGGCAAGACCTACGGCTGCACGGGCTGGCGCCTCGGCTTCGTCGCGGGACCGCACGAGCTCGTCCAGTCGATCGCGAAGCTCCAGCAGTACACCTTCGTGTGCGCACCAAGCATGGCGCAGTACGCCGCCGTCCATGCCTACGACATCGACATGCGCCCATGGGTGAACCGCTTCGAGAAGCGGCGCGACACTGTGCTTGCTGCCTTCGACGGCGTCGCACGCGTCGCGCGGCCAGGCGGCGCGTTCTATGCGTTCGTGGAGGTGCCGCCTGCGCTCGGTCTCACCGCATCGCAGTTCGTCGAGAAGGCGATCGCTGAGAGTGTCCTCGTGATTCCCGGGAAGGTGTTCTCGACCCGCGACACGCACTTCCGCCTGTCGTTCGCGGCGAAGGAGGAGACGCTCGAGCGCGGCCTCTCCGTGCTGCGCGGGCTGATGACGCGCTGATCGGCGTGGCCCGCACGCGGGACGACGGATCCGCGCAAAGGCAAAACCGCCGTTCGGATTATTCATCCGAAGCGGCGGCGGGTGGATGGCCTGAACTTGGGGGCGTCGGGCGCTCCCTGAGGAGCCTCCCGAGCCGCCGTCTTCATCAGCCGAATCGCGCTCCGACTTCACATCGGCCTGCGAGAATTCGATCACGCGGCACGCCGTGCTGTCGGGTCGCGCGGCCTGGGTGGTCTCTGAGGAATGTGCGGGCGAAGAAAAACCGCGGCGTCCCGAAGGCCGCCGCGGTTGAACGCGCGTTGGTGGGCGATCAGTTGCCGGCCGCTGGCGGCGGGGTGCCCGAGTTGCCGCTCTTATCGCTGCCGAGCTTCACGGTCGAGCCGGGGGCGGGGAGCTGCTCGGACTCAGCGGCGGGCGGGCGAACCTGGTTCGCCTCGATCGACTGGACATTGGAGTCGCTGCAGGCGACGAGCAGGGCACAGGTGCAGAGGCAACCGAGTGCGAGGATGGACTTCATCGGCGGTCCTTTCGAAATGCGCGGTTCTCGGCCGTGCCCCGTCTTGCGCCGAACGCCGGCGCCGGGCACTCCGGCCGTGATCAGTCGCGCGACTGATCGGGAAGTGGTTCGCAGCGTCTCAAGATCGACGCCAAATACGAGTGACATTGAACGGGGTTCTTCTCTTGCGGTCAAGTGCCCCTGCCCGCTTGGTTGGCACGCGGTCGTCACTGCCCCCCGTCGCCGAGGCGGAGGAGGGCAGGGATCGACCTCGGCGCAAGCCAGCGCCACTGGGTGTGGAAGGTCTCGTCATTGTCGGCGACGCCGAGGTTGAAGGCGAGGTCGTCGAGGGACGATCCGTCGCGCGCCTCGCCCTTGGGCAGGGCTGCGGGCGACACGGACACCTGCAGCGACCAGGCGTCGTCGACGCGGGCGAGGACCGCGGAGACTCCCGCGGCCCGCTCAAGCCGCTTGCCGTCCGAGGCGACCGTGCGCACGCGCGGCTCCGACGAGTCCGCGTCGAAGGTCACGAGGAACTCCCTTGCCTCGCCACCCGACCCGAGCACGAGCCGCACTGCATCGCCAAGCGGGTCGTCGAGCGCGCCGCGGGCGTCGCTCGGCCGCGCGTCGGGCGAGAAGACGCTGTCTGGGACGCGCACTGAGACGAGGAGTCCGCCGTCCTGCGAGCGGGCGAATCCTGCGGTCGGGTTCGCGTCGGGCGTGTCGTACGGCGTCCACTCCCACACGCCGATCGGGTAGGGCGTCGCGGCGGACACGCTTGTGCCGAGGGTGATCGTGCGCGCGATCGGCAGCCGCTGCCTGAGGACGATCGGCACGAGGCGGCCCTTCGAATCCGCGAAGCGCGCCACCACATCGAACGGCGGCGGAGCGGGCGGCGCGAGCTGCAGGTCTGCCGAGGCCCGCACGCGCACGGAGGTCGAGGCGCCCGCCTCAAGCGTGATCGGCTCCATCGGGAACTCGAGGCGATAGGGGCTCGCGAGGTCGGAGGTGCTGGCGTTGAAAGCGTCGATCGCTGTGCGGCTTGTCCACACGCGCGTGATCGGCTCGCCGCGCGGGTCGCGGTCGTCGACGAGCCACGGCTCGGGTGCCGAGGTCGCTGCGAACGAGAGCGTGATCGCGCGGTCAAGCGGGTTCTTCAGCACGATCTCGACCGTGCCGTCGCTCGGCCCGCCGAGCGCATCGGGCACTGCGCCGCGGACGACGACGGCGTCGCGCGCGCCTTTCAGGCGATAGGCGCGGTCCTGGTCCTCCTTCGTGATCCAGTCGACGGGGAGCGTGGTTCCCGCGACCTGGTGATAGGGCTCGATGGCGCCAGATTCGTCGACCACGACGAAGGTCGTGTGCTGAAGCTGACCTGCGAGCGGGTGCTGGTCGATCGCGCCGCCGCAGGTGCCGAGCACCAGGAAGGGGATCCCGTCCTTCGGCGGCAGCATCTGCAGCGAGTGGTAATGCCCCGCGATCACATAGTCGACGCCGTGACGCACGAGCATCGGCTGCACGCGCGTGTCCCAGTTCGTGGCGCGGTGGTCCCAGAGCGGCCTGTGGAAGAGCAGGATGATCGGGCGCTCCCGCGCCGCGAGCCGCGCGAGCTTCTCGTCGAGCCACGCCAGCTGCTTGTCGGAGAACCCCGGCTGCACGAGGCCGTCGCCATCCTCGGTGTTCAGGATGACGACGCTCGCGAGCTCGAGCTCGACCGCGTAGTAGAGCGGGCCGAAGAGCGCGCGGTACTCGTCCTCGAAGACGCGCTCGCCGCGCTCGCGGTCGCCGCTGACGACATCGTGGTTGCCTGCGGTCGGATAGAAGGGCATGCGCAGGCGTCGGACGATCTCTAGGAAGTCGTCGCGCTCTGCGCGCACGGTGGCGCGGCTTCGAGAATAGCCCTGCACGAGGTCGCCCACGCAGAAGACCGCGTCTGGCTGGATGCGGTTGAAGTCGTCGACGGCCTCCGCGAGGTAGCGAAGCCCCCAGTCGCGGCCCGTGGTGCGGTCGGGAATGATCGCGAGGACCTGCTTCCTCGGCCCCGCGGGCTGCACGATGGCCTGCCCGTTCGTCGCAAGGCCGTCGCCATCGCGGGCGAACTCGGGCGGGGCGCCCGCGGCCATCGCCGCAGAGGCCGCGAGAAGAACCGCAGCGCCTGCGAGAAGGGCGCTGGCGGTGCGTACGAAGGTCGAGCTGCGGCCCGTCGCGGGCCTTTCGGATGATCGGACGCGGTCGATTGCCATGGCCGAGAGGGTAGCGCGGAGGCGTTTGCACCGCGCAAAGGCACGAATTCTCGTGACCTGCCCGAAAAATCCGCGCCATCGACAAAGTCGGAAGAAAAACTCAGGAGACCCTCTTAAGCAGGCCGAAGAGAGAGGCACGGCGGGAGGATTCTCCTCCGCAGCAGGCTTCCGACGCAGGTGGTGCGCAGTCGATGGCCGAAGGACCAGGCTCAACGGCGGTGGCGCGACTCGTGTGCCCACCGCGGCGGACTCTGTCCTTGCGCACGACAAGTCTCACAGGGCCAGCAGGCCAGGTGGGCGAGGGTGCGCGAACCCAATCTCGTCATCTTTCTCCCCTCCGCCCCGTCCGCTCAGACCTCTGATCGAACGGGGTTTTTCTTTGCCGAGTCCTGATCGATCAGTCCGCCGGCCGTGAGGCGCGCGAGCACATCCGCGGGGATCGCGGTCGGGCGCCTCGTGCCAAGGTCGACGAACGCCCAGCGGCTGCGCGCGCGCGCGACCGCCGCGCCGTCGGGCCGCACGATCGCCGTCGCGCGGATGAGGCTGGTGCGCCCCGCGCGCTCGACCCAGGTCGCGAGGACGAGCGGTTCGCCCGCGAACGCCTCCGCGAGATAGTCGACCTCGTGTCGGGCCACGAACCACATGCGCCCTTCGCGCGCGATGTCGTCGCGCGCGGCGCCGGCATGCGCGCCATGCAGGCTCGCCACGAGATCGACCCATCCGAGGATCACGATGTTGTTCGCATGCGGCACGAGCGCGCTCGTCTCGTCGGGCGAGACCTCGATGCGCACGGCGAAGACGGGCGTCGCGCTCTCGAGGGAGGGTGCGCCGAGCGATGGGTGGAGCGGGGGCAGCTCCTGCGGTGCGATCGGGGCGAGGCGGTCCCGCGTCATGGCGCCGAGCGTAGCAAAGGCACGGGGCGTAGCATGGGCGCGATGAATGCTCCGTCAGACGCCCCGAGGCCGATCCACATCGAAGTCGAGCGAGAGCGCGGGCTCCTCCTCCGCTGGAGCGACGGCGCCGCGCACTTCCTCGCGGTCGCGCTGCTGCGCAGGCAGTCGCCGTCGGCCGACATGCGCGAGCTCCGCGCGGAGATGGCGCGGAACCCGTTCACGGTGCTTCCAGCGGCCGCCGCGCAGGCGCCGCTCACGATCAACGCGGTCGAGCCCGTGGGGCACTACGCGCTCCGCATCCGCTTCAGCGACGGCCACGACACGGGGATCTACACCTGGAGCTACCTCCGCGGGCTCTGCGAGTCGCACGGCACGGCGCCCTGACGCCCGCGCGGCGCGCGCCGAACGCAGCGTTTCGCGCACCGTACAATCGCCGCCCATGTCGCCGAGCCCCGCATCCACACCCCTTGGCGCCGCGCGCGATCGAACCGCACCCATGACCGAAGAGCACCCAGCGGACCGTCTCCTCGCGCGTGTCCGAGCCGTGGGCGCAGCGACCTGCGTTGGCCTTGACCCAGTGATCGAGCGACTTCCGAGCGCCCTCGCGCCCTCGGACCGCGCCGACGCGGCCGCCTGCGCGCTCGCGATCGAGCGCTTCTCGCTCGGCGTCGTCGAGGCCGTGGCAGACCGCGCCGCCGCAGTGAAGATCCAGGCCGCGTGCTTCGAGCGCTATGGCGCGGAGGGCTTCGCGGCGATGGCGCGCGTCCTGCGCGCAGCGCACGCCTCGGGGCTCGTCGTCGTCTACGACGCGAAGCGCGGCGACATCGGGATCTCCGCGGAGCACTACGCGGCCTCGGCGCGCGCGTTCGGCGCGGATTGGACGACCGTGAACGCGTATCTCGGCGCCGATGGCCTCCGTCCCTTCCTCGCGGCTGGCGGCGCTGCGTTCGCGTTGGTCCGCACGAGCAATCCCTCGGGCGACGCGCTGCAGGGCCAGCGTCTGGCCGACGGCCGCAGCGTCGCCGAGATGGTCGCCGACCTCGTCACCGAAGTCGGGCGCGAGTCGCTCGGCGCATCGGGATACTCCGCGCTCGGCGCCGTCGTCGGCGCGACCAAGCGCGCCGAGATCGCGGCGCTGCGCGCGCGCATGCCGCACGCTGTCTTCCTGGTGCCGGGCTACGGAGCGCAGGGGGGCACCGCAGACGATGTGCGCGCCGCGTTCAGCCGCGACGGCGAGGGCGCGCTCATCACGGCGAGCCGCTCTGTCATCTATCCGACGGCGCAAGGCGGCGCGGACTGGAAGTCGGCGGTGCGGGATGCGGCGAAGACCTTCGCGGACGAGATCCGCGCGATCGCGGCTGGCGCGAGGTAGGAGAACGCGATGCGGCTGAAGCCCTTCATCCTTCCGATTCTCCTCGTCGTCCTCGCGGCGCTGCCCGTCGTCTTCGCAGACCGCGGCGACCGCGCGCCGCGATCCGCGCGCCGAGTGATCATCTACACCCCGCACAACGAGCAGATCCGCAGCGAGTTCGGGCGCGCCTTCCGCGCCTGGCACGAGCGGACCTTCAGCGAGCCCGCGACGGTGGTGTGGAACACGCCCGGGGGCACGAGCGAGATCCGCCGCATCCTCGATGCAAACGCGGCGGCTGCGCTGCGGGAGGGTCGGCCGATCGGCGGCAACGCCGATCTCGTCTTCGGCGGCGGAAGCTACGAGTACGGGCAGTTGAAGCGCGAGACCGTGGTCGGGTCCGGCGACGACCGCCGCAGCGGCCGAATCCTCGCGAGGCCCGACTTCGACCCAGCGTGGCTCGCCGAGACCTATGGCGCCAACTCGATCGGCGACAACACGCTCTACGACCCTGACGGGTACTGGTTCGGCGTCGCGCTCTCGGGGTTCGGCATCGTCTACAACCGCGATCGGCTGAGGGACCTCGGGCTCGATGAGCCGACGGAGTGGTCCGAACTCGCCGATGCGCGACTCGCGGGCAGCGTGACGCTTGTGAACCCAGCGCAGTCGGGTTCTGTGAAGACCGCGCTCGAGGCGATCATCCAGCGCCTCGGATGGGAGCGCGGCTGGCAGATCATCCGCCGCATGAGCGCGAACTCGCGCAGCGTCGCGTCGAGCGCGCCGAAGGTCCCGCTCGATGTCTCTGCTGGTGACAGCGCTGCGGGGCCGTGCATCGACTTCTACGGGCGCTACCAGGCGCAGGCGATCCGCGATGCGGGCGACCCCGACCGCCTCGGCTATGTCGACCCGCCCGGCCAGACGGTGATCGACCCCGACCCGATCGCGCTCCTCGCGAACGCGCCGAACAGGGAGACGGCGGAGCGGTTCATCCGCTTCGCGCTCAGCGACGAGGGACAGGCGCTTTGGCAGTTCCGCGCGGAAGAGCGCGAGGACGGCGCGCTCGGACCGCGGGAGTTCGAGCTTCGCCGAATGCCCGTGAGGCGCTCGTTCATCGAGCGGCGCAGCGCAGACTTCATCGACCAGGTCGACCCGTTCGCGCTCGCAAGCGCCGTGCGCGACCCCGACCCGAACGCGCGCAGCTTCATAGCGCCGCTCTTCAGCGCCGTCTGCGCCGACCGCCGCAGCGAACTCGCGCGCGCGTGGCGCGCGATCCGCGAGCATCCCGCATATCCAGCGCCTGCGTCGGGCCGTGGCATGCTCGTGACAGCGGCGGATGTCTCCGACCCCACGCTAAAGGCGATGCTTGAGGCCTTCGACGCCATGCCCTCCGTGCGCGCGCCCGACGGCACGATTCACGACCTCGCCACGCGCGAGGGCCGCGCGGCCGTCGCCGCGGGGTACCTCGCGAAGAACCCCGCGTGGGCGGGCACGGGGCTCTGGCTCGATGGCTCCTCGCCCGCGGACGAGTTGCGCCGCCTGCTCGGCGCGGCCGTCACAGAGCGCTACGCCGAGGTCGTGCGCCTGTCTGAAGAGGGCGTCGGTGGAGCGGGCGGACCGTGAGCGCCGCTTCGGATGCCGCAAGCGGGACTCGCGCCGCGCGCGTCGCCATCCTCTCGGTTGGCGATGAACTCATCCTCGGCCAGATCGACGACACGAACGCGCGGTGGATCGCGCAGGAACTCTGCGCGCTTGGCGCAGAGCCAGGCGAGCGCCGCACAGTGGGCGACGACCGCGCGGCGCTTGCGGACGCCATGCGCGTGCTCGCGTCGACGCACGAGGCGCTCGTCGTGACGGGCGGCCTCGGCCCCACGCTCGACGACCTCACGCGCGAGGCGCTGTGCGACCTCGTCGACGGCGCAGGCACCGCGCTTGTCGAGGACCCCGCTGGCGTCGCGCACCTCGCGGGATGGTTCGCCGCGCGCGGGCGACCGATGCCAGCCTCGAACCTCCGTCAGGCGATGCGCCCGCCGTCCGCGCGGCTCCTCGACAACCCGCACGGCACGGCGCCAGGACTTGCAGCGCCCGCGCGCGACGGCCGCGCGAGCGTCTTCTGCCTGCCAGGCCCCCCGAACGAGATGCGGCCGATGTTCGCGCGCTTCGTGGCGCCTGCCGTCGCCCGCGGCGACACGGTCGTCGCCACCGCCGCGCTCCACACGATCGGCCTCGGCGAGAGCTCGATCGGCGAACTGCTCGGCGACCTCATGTCGCGCGGCCGCGAGCCTTCCGTCGGTACGACAGCGAGCGACGGGATCGTCTCGATCCGCATCCGAGCGACTGGTGCGCGCGACGCCGCGCACCGAGCGCTCGAGGAGACGGTCGCCCTCTGCCGCGCACGCGTCGGCTCGATCATCTTCGGGCGCGACGGCGAGTCGCTCGCATCGGTCGTCGGCGCGATGCTCGCGGAGCGGGGGCTCGTGCTCGCGACCGCGGAGAGCTGCACGGGCGGCCTTCTCGGCGCGCGCATCACCGATGTGGCGGGCTCGAGCGCGTGGTTTGCGGGAGGATTCATCACCTACGAGAACGCGCGCAAGGTCGCGGACCTCGGTGTCGGCGAGGCGACTCTCGCCGCGCACGGCGCCGTGAGCCACGAGACAGCGATCGAGATGGCGCGCGGCGCGCTCGCTCGGACGGGCGCTTCGTTGTCGCTCTCGACGACCGGCGTCGCGGGCCCCTCGGGCGGAAGCGACGCGAAGCCCGTCGGCACCGTCTACATCGCGCTTGCGGAGCGTGGTGCGGCGGTCGTGTCGCGGCGCTTCCACTTCCCCGGCGACCGCACCACCGTGCGGAGCCGCACAGCGCACCTCGCGCTTGCCTGCGCGCGCTTCGCGCTCCTCGGCGAGGCCACGCGCCCGCTCCTGTGGGCGGAAGGGGAGGCCTGCCGTGTCGAGCGCGCCTGACGGGCTGCGCGGGGGAGAGGCGCACGCCCTCGTCGCGCTCGGCGCGAACCTCGGCGACCGTCTGGCGAACCTGGCGTCTGCGGTCGATGCCCTGCGTGCGCTGCCCACCACGCGCGTCGTCGCCCTCTCGGGCGTCTACGACACGGCGCCCGTCGGTCCGCCGGACCAGCCGCGATACCTGAACGCGGCCGTGCTGCTGGCGACGGCGCTCGAGCCCAAGGAATTGCTCGCGCGGCTCCTGGAGATCGAACACGACCTTGGCCGACGCCGCAGCGAGTCCCGCTGGACGGCACGCGAAATCGACCTCGATCTCATCCTTCAGGGGGAATCGGTCGTGGCCGACGGCGACCTTGTGCTGCCGCATCCCCGGTTCCGCGAGCGCGCATTCGTCCTCCTTCCCGCAGCGGAGATCGCGGGTTGGATGCGCGATCCCGTTTCGGGGGAACGGCTAGAATCCCTGCTTCGTGCTTGCCCCGGCCGCTCGGATGCGGTTCGGATCGGCCCGCTCGTCGAGTCGGAACGCGCCT
>JBIKTI010000482.1:0-3496 GCA_044348205.1 Phycisphaerales bacterium
CCTGAAATATCGTATTTATTTAGGAAGCTATTTTTAAGTTCGGGAGTTTTTGTTTCGGGATTGGCCACTATGTTAGTATGTAAATCATAACCAAAAACCTCCGGTTTATTTGCTATCCACAAAACTGTGCTTGGCAAATTAAGGGCAGATGCCGTATGTTGAGCAAAACTATCAATAAATAGCCTTTTTGTACTAAATGTCATTAAAGATGCCACATTTCTAAAATCGTCATTCAATAAAATTGTTCCGTTATATGCTATTTGGTCTTGTCTGCGAATATGTACTATATTGTAATTTGGTGAATAATGCTCTATAATTTTTGTAACTATTGAAGAAGGAATATCCCTTGCCCAACTATATTTTAATGGCTGACCATCTGCGCCACCATTTGACTGCAAAAAGAATAAAGGCTTATCCGACTGAATTTTAGTTAAGTTAAATTGTTTTTCCCTTTCAGATAAAAAAAGTTCGGGTTTTTGGCCTTTATATTCCATCCTTGCCATATCATACCAAACTTCAATTAAATGCTTATCCTGACGTATAAAACCAGTTTCTAAGTATGGGTCATTACATAAAACAACTATATCGTTATTTGCAATATGATCTTCATAAAAGTAAGTAATTTGATTAAATGCAAATGATTTGCTTACGTTGGGATTGCCAATATAAACATCGGGATAACCTGAAATAACAATTAATTCGTGATCGGGATAATTTTCTTTAATTCCTTTTATTACACCAGTTGAAGCTATACATTTTCCTATTCCACCGGTAATTTGAAATATAAATTTTTTTGCCATATTATTTATTTTAATTATTTATTTATTTATTTTAATTATTAAGGTACTGCAATATTAATTTCGTCAACAAGTGCCTGACAAAGCGTTGCGTTTAATTGACTGAAAGGAACTGTAAAATTATCCCCAATATTAGGGAAATATACCGCTTCATAATCATTAAATATCGTAATTACACGATAATCAGCAGATGCGTCATTTCCAACCGGTTTTTGAGCATAAACATCATCAATAACGGCTTGTGCAGTTATCAAATCTGATGTATTGGTTTTTTTATTATAGTCCTCGCCTATTGCTTGACTTTCGCCATATCCGAAGATATGTAACGTATTCCATTGTTGAGCCATAAAATTTTTGGGTTAAAATTAATAAATAAATATAAAATAAAAAAATTAAGGAATAAGTAATAATTCTGTGACTAAATTATCAATAAAATGCGGTAATATATCATTAAAATTTATATTCCAACTTGAAAAGCCATTTTTTGGCTCATAAATTGCATCTACACTAAAATTAATGGTTATTAACTGATAACTATTTTCTGCTAAATTACCTACCGGCTTAAAAGAATATAAATGATCTACAAGCGGATGCAAATAAATCAGGTAGAATTTTGATACCTCCTTAACCAAAATTTCGTTAGTATCATCGTCAGTATATTCTAATCTTACATTGTTTTTTACCCCAGATATTTCGATTTTTTGAATAGTAGGCATTATAAATTATTTATATATACTGTAAAAATTTGAAAAACACCAATCGGAGCAGTAACCCAAGCCGGAGTTATAACCTGAATTTCTAAAAGATCACCGGCAGTTACAGATAAACCATTTCCAGTAAAAGTGTAGAGGTCTTGTCGGCCACAAGAAGTCAATCCACCGGAAGAAAAGAATGAATCACTTGCATAATCACAATTTGTGGCTGATGTAACATTTCTTATTCTCATAGTTACGTTTGGTGTACTTGATGATTTTGTACCGGTAACATTTGATAGTTGCCCAATAGCTTCAACAAAACCAGTTCTTGGAACAATTATCCTTCTACTTGGAACTGGTGTAGTACAAGCCGTTGCATTAAAATATACACCGGTATAATAAGTAGTTGATGCAACTAAATCTGTCGATATATAACCCATTGTTAGTGTATAATTTTGCGGAGGAATAACATTCGCAATTACACCATTGGAAGCAACACACACGAAGCAACCAGTCGTAAGATTACCGGCTGAAAGGCAATTAACAAAGGTAGTACAAGTTTGTGTGGCACAGACATTACTACCTATAATGTGTGCATCTGCAAAACCGCAAGTATCATTTAGTTGACCTCCCAAAATAGCACTACGATTACCAGTTGCCCTATTTTGAAAGCCACCACCAATAAATGTATATTGACCGGCATTACAAATAGTTGGGGGAGCAGTAAAAGTACAAGTTGTTAAGTCCCAAGTACCGCCTGATGTATTATTACCAATACCTCCGACAATAACACTACCTAATGCACAACATTGATTTGTAGTATTACAAATAATATTACATTCACCATTACCAATAAAACTGAAAGATGGTTGAGCAGTATTTCTTTCACCACCCATAATTGTCGAAGCATAATTACAAGCCGTATTAAAATATCCGGAGAAACTACCAGAATATGTGCCTAATGCACAATTTCTAAAACCACCGCTTATAACACCCCTACAACCACTTATATTATTACAAGAACCAGCACCTATAAACCCACTTTCACCAGAATTAAAATTGCATATCCCCCCTACAATTACTGAATTTGAACTGCTAATTGAGTTGTCAGTACCACCACCAATGAAACTGCTACTACAAGACATACAATTTCTAAACCCTCCTACTATGATACTTGTATTTCCAGATACACCTGATACTACACAATTTAGGCAACCACCTAAAATAGCAGAACTTAGACCTAATGCGTAATTGCAAAAACCTCCGACAACAACACTATGCAAATCTCCGGCTCTATTTTGAAAGCCACCGCCAATAAATGTATATTGTGAAGTATTACAAATAGTGGGAGTAACAGTAAAACTACAAGTAGCCAAGTCCCAAGTACCGCCAGTTGTATTATTACCTACACCACCCACGACTACCGAGCCTAAAGCACAACAACCTGAAACGGAATTACACACATAATTTCTTATACCATTTCCAATAAAACCATAACTGCCTTGATTTACATTAAAGCAACCTGAACCTATAAAAGAACTACAACCCCTTGATTGATTTAGAAAACCATTACCTATAAATGATTCATTCTCATTAGATAAATTTATACAACCATTTCCTATAAATGACCTTGTGCCACTTGATATATTTAGGTTTCCATTTAAAATTGTTGATTGTATTCCGCTTGACGTATTTTGAATGCCAGTACCAACAAAACTGTTGCCATTATTTGCCGTATTGATTGAACCACTACCGATGAATGAACAATTTTGTAAGGTATTACAAATGCCTGATGCTATTGATGAATCTGAACCAGTTATTGAATTGCATCTACCTGAAATGATGCCAGAATATAGGCAACTAATAGTATTTAAAAAACCACCGCCAATAAAAGAAAAATTATTATTTGCAACATTACAACAACCGCCAACTACACTACTAAATGAACTTTGTACCCTATTTTGAAAGCCACCGCCAATAAACGAATATTGACCAGAGTTGCAT
>JBIKTI010000350.1:0-3491 GCA_044348205.1 Phycisphaerales bacterium
CGTGGACGGTCGTCCCGATCCCGTTCAGCGACCAGTACACGATCACCATCACGCTCAACTTCGAGACGAATGTTCCTGCGCCCGTCGTCACGGTCGAGCCGGTCGTACTCGACCTCGACAGCCTCGACGGCGAGGTGAGCTACCGCGAGTTCACCATCACGAACCACGGCCTCGTCACGGCGGACAACACGCTGTGGGAGATCGAGAACACCGATCGATACGAGATCATCCCGCTCGCGCCCATCGTCGGTGACCTGCTGCCAGGTCAATCGGTCGTGGCGCCGTTCCTGGTGATCGACAACCAGTTCGGGCAGGGGCTCGTGAACGACGAGAGCTGCGTGCAGCGCCCCGCGATGCGCGCCGTCTGGCAGCTCCTCTGCGGCAACACGCTCGGCAAGTACAGCTTCTTGCTCGGCGTCGACAAGACGGTGAACTGCCCCCAGACCAACGGCGGACCTTCGTTCGGCACCGGCTGCTACGGATGCCTCGGCGGCGGGTTCAACGGATTCCCATCCGTTCCAGGCGCCACGCAGCCTGGTCCGCACCGTGAGTACAAGGCTCCGAACTGCGAGAAGTGCTTTGATCGTTGTGCCGGGGCTCCCTTTGGGTTCCTCGACTGCATGAAGCCGAAGCTTCCATTCTTCCCGGGTGGAACGCCTCGCGATCTCCTCTGTGGCGGGGCCGCTGCGCAAGGGTTCGGGAATCCAACGCTCGAGGCGCTTGCGGACATGACTCGCTGCATGGGCGAGGCGACACTGGGAGCGGTGGGCGAAGGGCTCTTCGGCAGTCACAAGACTTCTTCGCCGAACACTGTCGGCGCCATCGTCGGTGCGGCAGTCGGATTCGGCGCGACTGCGGGCCGAGGCAAAGGCTTCGGCGAGGCTGCAAAGAACGCAGGCGCCGAGTTTGCAAAGGGCATCGTCAATGAGTTCCCGGCAGGGAAGCTGGCAGGGTGCCTCGTCGAAATGTTCAACGCTTGTAACTGCCTTGGGAACCAGGCGGGAACCAACGGCGTTGCGGGAGATAGCGTCAAGCTGTCGGCTGATCCGTTCCTAGTGCCTGACGCCGTCGAGTCTGAGAATCAGCTGTTGGAGGAGTTCGCCAACCTCGCCATCATGGCGATTCGCATCGCGCGTCCCTACGCATACGAGTTCGGCTCGTTCACATGGTGGGAGCAGATGGACGCCGACTTCCAGGCTCCCGTCGTGACTGCGTCAGGCGAGACGGTGACCGTGGCAGACTGCGAAGCAATCCGCATCGCGTTTGTCCAGCTGCTCATCGACACGCTCTACGACGACAATGGCGACCGCATCATGGTCGATGGCCCCGCAGCGGCGCAGCTCTTCGCCGCCTACGACGCCGCCCCGCATGCGTTCGCCAACGACTACACGCCCAATCCGCTGCCGCGCAGCGAGCTCGAGCGTCTCGTCGGGCGTTGGAACCGTACGGTCGAGTACTACGCGCTTGGCATCCTCACGGCGGATGATGTCCCCGCGGGTCTGAGCACCGACTTCATCGATGTCGAGGTGATGGATGCGTACGCCGCCTCGGCGCGCGCCGCGGTCGAAGAGGTCGATCAGTACGGCTACCCGACCCTCGAGGAGGCGCTCGGCGCGGCGTTCGTGAACTGGATCGACGATCTCGCGACCTCGGGCCAGGGCCTCTGCACCACGCTCACGCTCCAGCTCGAGCAGACCGTCACCCTCGAGCGCCAGGCGTTCCAGGCGCGGCTCGTCCTCGACAACGAGACCGAGTTCGCGCTCGAGTCCCTCCGCCTCGATTTCCAGATCGTCGATGAGGATGGCGTTCCTGCAGGAGAGCGCTTCGTCGTGCTCGGACCGACGCTTGCGACGCTCACGGGCGTCGACGGCACGGGCACGCTCGCGGCGGGTGCGACGGGCAGCGCGACATTCACGCTGATCCCCGGCGACTCCGCCGCACCGAACGGCCCGACCAACTACAAGGTCAAGGGCACGCTCAGCTACGCGGTCGGCGGACAGACGCTCTCGTTCCCGCTCTTCCCCGCGCAGATCACGGTGCTTCCGAACCCGTCGCTCGAGCTCAACTACTTCATCGAGACGCAGGTCTATGGCGACGATCCGTTCACGCCCGAGCTCGAGCCGAGCGTTCCGTTCTCGCTCGGCCTGTGGGCGAAGAACGCGGGCGGCGGCACGGCGGGCAATGTGCGCATCGAGTCGGGCGAGCCGCAGATCGTCGAGACCGATCGCGATCTCCTCGTCGACTTCGACCTGATCGGCACGCAGGTCGGCACAGAGGAGCGATCGCCGTCGCTCGCGGTCGACCTCGGCGACATCGGCGCGGGCGAGGTCGCCGTGGCACAGTGGCTGATGACCTCGACCATCCAGGGCGAGTTCGTCGGCTACGACGTCGAGATCTCGAGCCTGAACGGCTTCAACACGCCTGAGTTCGCGGTGATCGACTCCGCCACCATCGAGCCGCTCGTGCGCGCGGTGCGCGCGGATGTCCCGCTCGACGACGGCATCCCCGACTTCCTCGTCAACCAGGCGAACGATGTGAACGGGCTTCCCGACCGCATCTACCTCTCGGAAGGCGCCATCGAGCCCGTCACGCCGCAGATCCTCTCGGCGACCGTGGTCGATCCGCTCACGCTCTCGGTCGACGCAGGCGTCGGCCCGGGCTGGCGGTACATGCGCATCACAGACCCGTCGGGCGGCGCCAAGCGCATCGCGCGCGTCATCCGTGACGATGCCCGCGAGCTCGCGCTCGGCGTGAACGCATGGCAGACGAAGTTCATCGACCGCTCTGTGCCGCAGCCCGTGCTGCGCGCCGACATCCATCTTTTCGACCGCGGCGGTAGCGGCCTCTACACCATCGAGTTCGACCCCGACAGCGAGGCGCCGGCGGTCCTCCAGTGGGCGAGCGTGAAGGGCGAGGGCGACGCGCTCGCGGCGCTTCCGCTCGCGGCGGGGACACCCGTCAGCGAGTCGCGCAGCGGGGGGCTCGCGAAGCTCGTCGCGACCTTCAGCGAGCCGATCGACCCCGCGAGCTTCGATGCTGTGTCGATCTCGCTCGCGGCGTTCGACAACACGGGCGCAGAGGTGAAGTTCCCGTCGACCACGGTCTCCGCAGCGCTCACGCTCGGCGGCACGGGCGCAGAGATTTCGTTCGCGCCCGCGCTTCCTTCGGGTCTCCGCTATTGCATCCGCATCGTTGGCGCCACCGATGTTGCCGGGAACCCGCTCTCCGCGGCCTCGGCGCGGCTCGATGTCTCCGTCGCGACGGGAGACGCCACGGGCGACCAGCGCGTGAATGTGACGGACTTCGGCGCGATCGCCACGCTGCTCGGCGTCGAGGTCGATCGCGCGAACCCCGCGCATGTCCGCTGCGATCTCGACGGCAGCGGCGCGATCACGCAGTCCGACCTCGCGCTTGCGATGGCCGCGAACGGCGTCGATCTCCGCGCTGCGGTGAACCCGTGCACCACCTTCCTGCAGGGCTCGACCTTCGCA
>JBIKTI010000351.1:0-3489 GCA_044348205.1 Phycisphaerales bacterium
AGATGCCGAGTCGGCCCGAGTAGCCCGTCTGGCGGCACGCTGGGCAGCCGCGCCCGAGGCGCAGCGTGGACGCGTCGATCCCGTGCTCCACGAGGAAGTCGTGCATCTCGGGCTCGATCGGGCGCTCGGCGGCGCACTTCGAGCAGATGCGGCGCACGAGCCGCTGCGCGAGCACGCCGTTGAGCGCGGCACCAACGAGGAACGGCTCGATGCCGATGTTGATGAGCCGCGTGATGGAGCTCGGGGCGTCGTTCGTGTGCAGGGTCGAGAGCACGAGGTGGCCCGTGAGCGCGGCCTGCACCGCGGTCGTCGCGGTCTCGGCGTCGCGGATCTCGCCGAGCATGACGACATCGGGATCCTGGCGGAGCAGTGCCTTCAGCGCGGCCGCGAAGGTCATGCCGATCCTGTCGTGCGTCTGGATCTGCGTGATCCCCTGCAGGTTGTATTCGATCGGGTCTTCCACTGTCGACACATTCATGCGCCGTGTGTCCATCTGGCGGATCGAGGCGTAGAGCGTCGTGGTCTTGCCGCTTCCCGTCGGGCCCGTGACGAGGAGCACGCCGTGCGGCTTGTCGATCTCGTGCTTCCAGATGCCGAGCGCCTCGGGGCTGAAGCCGAGGTCGTCGAGCGACACGCTGATCGAGCGGCTGTCGAGGATTCGCATGACCGTCTTCTCGCCCTTCGGCGTGGGGACGGTGGAGACGCGCAGGTCGAGCTTGCGGCCGAGCACGGTCGCGCGGATGCGGCCGTCCTGCGGAAGGCGGCGTTCGGCGATGTCGAGGTTCGCCATGATCTTGATGCGGCTCGTCAGCGCCGCGTGCATCTTGCGCGGCGGCGTCATCATCTCGAAGAGGACGCCATCGATGCGGAAGCGGACCTTGAGCACCTTCTCGTCGGGCTCGATGTGGATGTCCGACGCGCCTTCCTTCAGCGCGGCCTGGATGATGTGGTTGACATAGCGGACGATGGGCGAGCTTTCCGCCTCGCCCTCGAGGTCGCGCTCGTTCACATCCTCCTTCTCGACGCTGACATCCTCCTCGTCGACGCCGGAGAGGATCTCCTCGAGGTTGACCTCCTCGGACTGGTGGCGCGCCTCCGCGTCGGAGATGCCCTGCAGCACCGCCGCGATGTCGGATGCCGCCGCGAGCACATGGCGCACCGGGCCCGCGCCGATCCGCCTGCGGATCTCGTCGAGGAGGAACACATCGGCGGGGTTCGCCGTCGCCACGAGCATGCGCCCCGACTCCGCGCGCAGCGGAAGCACGAGGTGGCTTCGGCAGTACTCGAGCCCGAGCTTGGCGACGGAGTGGGCGTCGAACGAGGACGGCGACTTCGGCTCGAGCACCTCGAAGGGCATGCGCGCGAGCTCTGCGACGACCGCCTGCATCGCGCGCTCGGGGACGCCCTGCTCCTTCAGGATGTCGACGAGCCTGCGGCCAGGCGACTGCTTGAGGAGACGGCTTGCCGCGAGGAGCTGCTCCGCGGAGGCGATGCCACGCTCCGCGAGGATCGTCTCGAGCGTGGCGCCTTCGGTCTTGTGCGCCGCATCGGGCACATAGAGGTCGCGCATGGCGTCGGTGCCCGTGGGGCGCGGCGTGGGAGCAGGCGCCGGAGCCGCCGAGGGCGGAGCAGGCGCGGGACTCGGTGCGGGCGCGGACACTCCGAGGACTGCAGCGACCGACGCACGCTCCGGTGCAGGCGCCCGCGCCGGCGCAGGCGACCCCGCGGCTGCGGTCGCGCCGTCCTCGGAAGCGGCTGGCTTTCCCGTCGCCTTGCGGATGATGTCGTCGAGATCGAATCGTCCCACGGCGTGCTCCTCGTTCGTCCTCGGTCGTCCTCGTTCGTCCTCGTTCGTCTTCGTTCGTCTTCGGTCGTCTTCGGCCGCTCCCATGCTTGCGCGCGCGCAGCCGCAAGGTCTCTGGCGCTACTCCTCCGCAGCGAGCTCCAGACGCAACACTCGCTCGGCGTTCAACTGCTCGTTGGCCGCCCGCAGCGTGATCGCATCGAGCGCGACCGACACGATCTCGTAGCGCACGGGATGGTCGGGGAACATGACGACCTCGCCCACGCGGTAGACGCCACCGTTCATGTTGACGAGCGACGCGGTGGGGTTCGCAGCGACCAGCGTCGACTGGATGAGGAAGTCCCGCGCACCCTCGTCGACGAGCGACTCCCACTCCGAGATGCGCAACTCGCGCTCCGTGGCGGCGGCGGCGGCGGCCTCCGCCGCAGTGTCTGCCGGAGCCTTCGGAGTCGCCGCCTCCGCGGAGCCAGGCTGCGCGAGGCCGGCGAGGCGCATCTCGAAGGGATTGCGCGTGAGGAGCTTCCGCGGAATGCGCAGTTCGCGCGGTGCATCGATGGCGATGGACGCGGACGACGCCAGCTGCGTCTGCTCGCCCGATGCGGCCATCGGCGTGCGCTCCTTGAGGAACGCCTCCACGAGCTGCCCCGCCTCTGACTGCGTGATCGAGTCCGCCGCGGCGAGGCCGATCGCGCGCATCGACCAGAGGCTCGCGACAGCGGCGACGACCACGGCCATCAGAACCAGCGCGCCGAAGCCAAAGCGGCGGCGCGTGGACCCCGCGCTGACCGTGAAGTCGCCGTGGGCGTCGTGGTGATGCGCTGCGGCGGCATCGCCCGAACCTGCGTCGACAAGGCCGAGTTCATCGCGCGTGTTCACTTCCTGCCTCCTGACGCGGGCTGCGCCGCGGCGAGCGGCGCATTGAAGTAGATGGCAAGCGTGAGCTCTGCGCGAATCTCGCCAGGCGCTGCGTGCGTCGGCTTCGACTTGCGGTGCGGGTCGGACCCGAGCCGCGTGATGCGCATGCTCTGGACGCGCGTGATGCGCGGCAGCGCCTCGACCGCGAGCAGGAACTCGTAGAACCCGCCGAAGTCTCCCTCGATGCTGAGGTTGAGCGGAATCTCCATCGCGGCGCCAGCGCTGACGGGCCTGTCGCCCTTGACGGTGCGCACGGCGACGCCTGTGCGCTGGGCGATGCGCGTGATCTCCTTCAGCAGGCTGTCGAGGCCTTCCTGGTCGGGCAGTCGCTCGTTGAGACGCGCGAGCTCGACCTGGCGGTCCTCGATCTCGCGTCCGAGGTCGCCGATCTGCGAGTTCAGCTGGCGAAGGCTCGCAAGGCGCGCCTCCTTGTTGCGGATCTCCGCGCGTGCATTGGCGATCTCCTCGTTGCGCGGCGCGAACACGAAGACATACGCCGCGACGGGCATCGCGACGAGCGCCCCGAGGAGGAGCGTCCCGAGAAGCTGGCTGCGTGTGCTCATGGCGCGTCTCCTTCAGCGGAGGCCTGCGAACGCGCGCCCCCGAGAAGCCTCGCGAACGACTCGAACGCGGTGGCAGGTCCGAGGCCCTGCGCACCACCCGTCGAGGCCGTGCGCGTCTCCTGCGTGAGCTCCTTGAAGATCTCGGGCGTGAGCCAGCGCCTGAGATCGGCCTGCTGCTCGATCGACATCGACATGCGGAACTGGCTC
>JBIKTI010000352.1:0-3464 GCA_044348205.1 Phycisphaerales bacterium
GGTTTGCGCCGCAATCGATGGCAGCGATGGTGCCGATGTTCGCGGGAATCTGGAGCTGTCCCTCGATGTTCGCTCCCCAGCACCGCACCGAGCCATCGGCGCGCAGCGCGACCGAGTGCTTGGCGCCGCCCGCGAGCTGGATGACCTCGCCGAGCTTCGGCGGGACCGAGCACTGACCGAAGCCGTTCTCGCCCCAGCACACCACGGCGCCGCTCGCTCGTCGCGCGAGGTTGTGGTAGAGGCCCGCCTTCGCGATGGTCACCGCGCCCGCGAACGGCGGCGCGTTGCTCTGTCCGTAGGTGTTCGAACCCCAGCACCGAACCGTGCCGTCGGCACGCACCGCGAGCGAATGGACATCGCCTGCCGAGATCGACTGCGCCCCGTTGACCACATCGGCGGGCACGGCGATCTGCCCCTGGCTGCTTGCGCCGAACGCGCGCAGCACGCCATCGGTGGTGATGACGAGGAGATGCGAACCGCCTGCGGCAATCTGGCTCACCGGGCCAAGGTCGGGCGGCAGCGTGATCGATGGCACGGTGCCCATTCCCCACACCCGCACCGTGCCGTTCGGCAGCATTCCCGCGATGAATGTGATGCCGAGATCGATCTTGGCGAGCCGGGTGATGCCGGCCGGCACAGACACCTGTCCGAGGTTGTTGACCCCGATCTGCGCGAAGGATCCGTCGGCGCGGACGATCGCAGTGTGGTTTCCACCTGCGGAGACCGAGACAGCGTTGCGGAATCCCTCACGCGGATGCACGAACCCGTTCGTACCCCACGCGACCGCGACGACGCCGCCATCGGCCACGACGGAGGACGCGGCGCAGGAGATTGCGAGAAGCGAGATGGCGACCGAGGACACGCGAGGCATGGCCGCGTTTCTACGCCTCGCGACTCGGTCAATAGAGGACCATAAGAACGAACCTGCGGAATTCGTTTGGACAATTGGGACGGGCGCACGGACGAAGGGCACTCGGCCGGCGCCTCACGACGCGCTCTCCCACACCTTCGCCCAGCGCGCGACGGCCGCGCGGCGGTCGGCCTCGCTCTCGGGCAGGGCAAGCGGACGGCCGCGCGCGTCGAAGAGGATGCCGACGGTGCCGCCCTTCACGCGCCGCGTGACGGCCTTGCCAGCACCCGCGCCGAGGTCGAACTCCTTCGCGGGCTCGACCGTGACCTCGACCTCCTGCTCCGGCCCGACGCGCACGAGCGCCACATCGCCGCAGGCAAGCTCGCCCGAGGCGTTCACGGCGCCCGACACGCGGTACGAGAAGCACTTCCTGCCCCACTTCCCCTCGCCCTTCGCGGCCACGGACCAGCCGAGGCGCACGAGGCAGTCGCGCTCGAAGACCTCCATCGCCGCCACGGGATGCACGCTCGCGAGGACGCCGAGGTGAGGCATCATGAAGATCGAGTCCTTGGCAAGCTGCGTGAAGCCCTGCGGCTCGAAGCTGTCGACGAGCATCGCGGCGGTCTGCTCCATCTTGGGCGCGTGGCTGAGGACGCCGCCCGACGCGACGAGGAGGTCGAGCTTCATGTCGTCGACGATGGTCTGTCCGCTCGCCTGCTGCGAGAAGACATCGCCGACGGTGCGCTGCTGCTGCACGCCCTTCAAGGTCGTGGCGAACTCCTTGTGCTGGGCGTACGCAAGCCGCAGCGCCTCGCGGGCGACCGCCTGCTCGAAGACGAGCGCCTCCGCGGACTGCGGGATCGTCGTCGGCCGGATCATCTTGTTCTTGACGCGGTTCCTCAGCTCGCGCTCGTCCATGTCGATGTGCACCCAGCGCAGCACCTGGTCGAGCCCCGCCTCTGCGCACACATTCGAGATCGAGTAGCTCATGCCGAGGTTCGCGCTCACCGTGCGGTTGAAGGTGCCGTCGAACACGCTGAAGACATCTGTGGTCGCGCCGCCGATGTCGACGCACACGGCGTTCAGGCGGTCGCGCGCTGCGATCCGCTGCAGGATGTCGCCGACGGCGCCAGGCGTCGGCATGATCGGCGCGTCGCTCCACGAGATCAGCTTGTCGTAGCCGGGCGCGTGCGCCATGACATGCTCGAGGAAGACATCGTGGATCTTGTCGCGCGCGGGCCCGAGATTCTCCTGCTCGAGCGTCGGGCGCAGGTTGTCGACGACGGCGAGGTCGAAGCCGCCGTACTTCGGGTCGCCGAAGATCGCACGCACCTGCGGCGCGGCGTCCTTGTTTCCTGCGTAGATCACGGGCAACTCGTACTCGCCGCCGAAGCGCGGCCGCGGCTTCGCGGGCGCGATCTGCTCTGCGATCTGCACGACCTGCTGCACATTGCCGCCGTCGGTGCCGCCCGAGATCAGCACCATGTCGGGGCGCAGCTCGCGGATCCGCTGGATGCGCTCGTGCGGGCGCCGCTTGTCGTTCGAGGCGATCGTGTCCATCACGATCGCGCCCGCGCCGAGCGCCGCGCGCTTGGCGCTCGCGGCCGTCATCTGCGCGACCACGCCCGCGACCACCATCTGCAGTCCGCCGCCCGCGGACGAAGTCGAGATGTAGAGATCGCAGCCGTCGGGGTCGTTCTCATCCTTGCGGCGGATGATCGTGCCGTCGTCGGCGATGAAGCGCCGTCCCGCGAGCTCGCCGATCTCGGTGAGCGAGTTCGACACGCCGATCGTGACATCCGCGAACGGCTCCTCGACCGTCGTCGGCGCCTCCGCGCGGCGCGTCTGCCGCCAACCGTCGCCGACCTTCTCGACGAGGATCGCCTTCGTCGTCGTCGAGCCGCAGTCGGTGGCGAGTATGTAGCGGAGCTTCGATGGATCGATGGCAGGAGCGGCGTGGCCCGATGGATGACTTGGCGCGGACATGCGGATAAGGTAGCGCCGTGAAGGATTTCCTCCGCAACGCCTTCGCCCTCGACGATGGAAAGCCCTGCGAGCCGTCGCCCGAGCAGCGCGAGGTGCTCGAGCGGCTCGCCGCGGAGGTCGCGCGCAGGCGCCTCGCGGGCCCCGCGCTCGCGTTCCTCGAGATGTCGCGACCGCTCAACGGGCTCGGCGCGGCGGTGATCCACTTCTTCTCGCCGCTTGCGTCGACCCTGGCCAACCCCGTGTCGCTCGCGCGGTTCGCGGAGTTCCTCGAGAAACGCGGCTCGGTCGACTATCTCTGCGGGCTGATCGAGCGCGCCGAGGCCGACCGCGAGTCGGGCTGCTGCGAGGGCGCGCCCGCGGACGATGCCGCGGGCGGCGCTGCGCCCGACGGCGGTGATGCCGCGCCCCCTGGGCGCCGCGACCCACGCACCTGAAGAGGAGCCATCATGAGCCGTCAGATCGTCCTCCGCGCCATGCTCGTCGTCCTCGGGATCGCGGCCGTGCTCTCGATCTACTCGATCTTCGCGGGAAGCGCCGTCTCGTGGCGCATCGTCGGCACGGCGTTCACGCTGGCGGTCGCGATCGGCCTCGTCGTCCCGTGCGTCCCGGGCGACGCGGGCCAGCGCAC
>JBIKTI010000353.1:0-3462 GCA_044348205.1 Phycisphaerales bacterium
GCGCATGCACAGGGCCGAGCGCGCCAGCTTCCGCAGGAATGCCAGCCACCGCAGGAACGCTCGCCTCCGCAGGAACGCTCGCCCCGCCGGGTGGCGCATCGGACGGCCCGCAGGCGGCGATGAAGATCGCCAATGCGACCGCCCCAGCATGCCGAACGCGCGAGGCGCGGCAGACGGCGAACATCGCGGAGCAAGACATTGGATGCACGGGCCAACGCGTCGCGGACATCTTGTGCAGAATAGCCGACTGTGACCGAGCGCGAAGCACACCGCCGAAGCGAGGAACCCGCCGAACCCAGAGGCTGGCGCGTGGCGCTCGACACGGGCGGGACCTTCACCGACTTCGTCGCAGTCTCACCCGACCAGACGCAGCGCCGCCTCAAGCTGCCGTCGGATGGGTCGCTCGCCGTCCGCGTCGGCGGCGTTCGCCCGACCGGGGAGATCGAGATCGAGACGATCGCTGGCCTTGTTCCCGCGGACGGCCTTCTCGACGGGGCGCAGGTGCTCGTCGATGGAGAGACGGTCGCCCGCATCGCCTCGCAGTCCGGCACGCGGCTCACGCTCAAGCGCGAGGCGGCCGATTGGGCCCCGCACGCAGGCGACGCGCTTCGCCTCTCGTGGGAGGGCGAGGCTCAGGTACTTCGCGATGCACCGCAACTCGGACTTCGACTCCTGACGGGCACCACTTGGGGCGCGCCGCTGCCGCAGCTCGAGCTGCGGCTCTCGACAACGCGCGGCACGAACGCGCTCCTCGAGCGGCGCACCGACCCCATCGGCCTCATCGCGTCCGATGGCCTCGACGGCCTGCTTGCGATCCACGACCAGACGCGCGACGAGCTGTTCGCGCGCGTGCCAGCGCCCCGCGAGCCGCTCACGCGGCTTGTGGCGGCGATTCCCGAGCGCGATTTCGCGCGCGTCTCCGCGAACTCGTCACACAGCGCGCGTCGACGGGCGCAGCGTCCGCTCCGCACCACGCGCGCTGCGCTCGTCGCCGCCGCAGAGCGGCTTCGCGCGCAGGGCGCCGCGCGGATCGTCGTCAGCCTCGCGCATGCACTCGAAGGCGCTCGTGAACGCGAGCTCGCCGAGGAACTGTGCGCGGCCGGCTTCATCGCGCTCGCGGCGAGCGAAGTCTCGCGCGCGCCGCGCCTCCTCGCGCGAACGGAAACCGCCATCGCGCACGCCTCCATCGCGCCGATCCTCGAGCGCTTCGTGTCGCGCGCCGCGGACGGCGTCGTGCACGGCTCCGTGGGTGTCTTCACGAGCGCCGCAACGCTGCACGACGCTGCGCGCTTTCTCGCGCGCGACACGCTTCTCTCAGGCCCGGCGGGCGGCGCAGCGGCCGTCGCAGCCATCGCTCGGCGGCACGGGATTCCGCGCGCGGTCGGCCTCGACATGGGTGGCACGAGCACCGATGTCGTGCGAGTCGTCGATGGCGCAGTCGGCCTGCGCGCGGAAGCGCGCGTCGGGCGCGCCACGGTGGCTGCTCCAAGCGTGGCCATCGAGACCGTGGCCGCGGGAGGCGGCTCGATCGCGCGCATTCGTTCGGGCATTGGCGCCGGCGAGCGCGTCGTCGGACCCGAGAGCGCCGGCGCGAACCCGGGGCCAGCCTGCATGGGTCGCGGCGGACCGCTCACCTTGACGGATGTCAACCTGCTCCTCGGCCGCTTGCCTGACCGCGTCTCGGGAGTCGCGCTCGATCGCGACGCAGCGCTTCGCGCGATCACAGCCGTTCGCGGCGCCGAAGCGGCCGACTCCGCGGACGAGACGCTCCTCGCGTTCCTCGAGATCGCGAACACGCGGATGGCGCTCGCGATCGAGCGCCTCGTGGTGCGCGACGCGGCCGACCCTGCCGACCACGCTCTCATCGCATTCGGTGGCGCAGGCGGCCAGCACGCCTGCGGCATCGCGGAGAGGCTCGGCATCGCACGCATCGTCTTCCCGAAGGACGCGGGCTATCTCTGCGCGCGCGGCGTCCTCGACGCGCCAGCCGCCCACGACGCGGTGGTGCCCGTGCTCGCCGTCCTCACCGACGACGCGCACGAGACGCTGCGCGCGATCGACGCAGCCGAGCGCGAGGCGCGGACGGCGCTCGACCCGCACGCGCGCGGAGCCGCAGCCATCGTCACGGCCCGCGTGTCGCTGCGTCTCCTCGGACAGGAGTCCACCATCGAGGTCGACTCCGCCCCAGCGGGCGAGATGCGCGCCGCCTTCGCGCGTCGGTTCGCGGAGCTGTTCGGCGCTCCACCGCCCAAGCGAGCGCTCGAGGTCGAGTCCGTGCGCGTCCGCGCGGAGATTCCCACGCACGGTTCCTCGCAGGATTCCGCAGTCACCGCGTCCGCGTTGGGCGGCGGCGGCGCGGTGCGGACGACTCGACGCATGGCCTCGCACGGTCGCTTTGTCGAGGCGCGCGTCATCGATCGCGCATCGCTCCACGCGGGAGAATGCATCGAAGGGCCCGCGATCATCGCGGACACGGGCGACACGGCCGTGCTCGACGCAGGATGGCGCGCCACGGTCGACGACCACGGCGACCTCGTCGCGCAGCGCGTCGGCGCGGCGCCGGCGCGAGCAAGCGTGGCGGAGCAGGAGCTCTTCGCGGCGCGCCTCGAGGCGATCGCGCTCTCGATGGGCGAGGTGCTCGAGCGGACCGCGCTCAGTCCGAACATCCGCGAGAGGCTCGACTTCTCGTGCGCGGTGCTCGATGCGAGCGGCACGCTCATCCAGAACGCGCCGCATCTGCCGGTCCATCTCGGAGCGCTGGGCGCGTGCGTGCGCGGCGTGCTTGGCGCGATCACGCTCGGCGAGGGCGACATCGCCTTCACGAACCACCCGGCCTTCGGAGGCTCGCACCTCCCCGATGTCACGGCGGTCGCGCCCGTCCATGTCGACGGCGTGCGCGTGGCCTTCGTCGCGGTGCGCGCGCATCATGCCGAGATCGGCGGAACGCGCCCGGGTTCGTTCCCGCCCGACGCCCGCTCGCTCGCAGAGGAAGGCGTGGTGCTCGCGCCGTTCCTCGCGGTCCGCCGCGGCGTGCTCGACGCGGCCGCATGCAGGGAGCGCTTCGCCAACGCGCCCCACCCCTCGCGCAACCCCGAGGAGAACCTGGCGGACCTCGCGGCGCAGGTCGCAGCCGCGCGACATGGCGTCGTGGCCGTGGCGCGCCTCGTGCGCGAGCTCGGCGCGGCCGACTTCGCAGCGCGTTCCGCGGGCGAGCTCGACCGCGCCGAGCGCGCGGTCCGAAGCGCCGTGCGCGCGATGCGCGTCGCGCGCCGCCATGCGGAGCGCGAGCTCGACGACGGCAGCCTGATCCGCGTCGCCGTCGCGCGCGAGGGCGAACGCCTGCGCGTCGACTTCACGGGCTCAGCGCCCACCCATCCGCGGAACTTCAACGCGCCGCTCGCGGTGACGACCGCGGCCACCCTCTACGCGCTCCGCCTTCTCGTCGACGAGCCCGTGCCGATG